>JAABTE010000383.1 GCA_011390035.1 Desulfobacteraceae bacterium
GTGCGCGCCGCGTGGCGGGCTATGGCGGGGATAAAGCGGAACATCAGGCCGATCATCAGCGCGATCCGGCGCTGATCCACCCATGGCACGGGGGCCAGCAGGGCGGCCACGGCGTCCCGGACGGCCGATGTCCGGGTGGTGGCGGTCAGAATCATGCCCAGAAAAAAGATCAGGGCCAGCCGCCAGCAGATCAGCCCGCCGAGGACAAGCCCCTCCCTGGAAACGGCGACGCCGCGCGCCTGGATCAGAATCGATTCCGGCCCCGCCGGCGGCGTTGTCAGCGCCCTGGCCGCCAGCACCAGGACCAGCAGGACGGAAAAGGGCCGAAAGGCCCGGACGGCGCCGGCAATGGGAATGGACGCCTGGGCCATGCACAGGCCGACAAAAAGGCTCCAGAGGATCAGCCCGGGGGCCTGGGCGTGCAGCAGGGAAACAGTGGCCCCGGCCAGCCCCAGAAGCTTGAACCGGGGGTCCAGCCGGTGAGACGGGCTGTTTCCCGGTCGATAATCGAAGGTGGCGGCATCCATCATGTTAGCATCCCAGCCGTATCGGCCCCTCTTGCGGTTCCGTCCATTTTAAGTTTCCGTTCCCCGTCTTCCGGCGCCAGCCGGCATGGGCAGGGCGGCTGAACCCCGTATCGCTCCAGGTCCGGCAGCAGATCGCCCAGGCGCCCGTCCCGCGCCACCCGGCCACAGCTCATTACCACCACCCGCCCGACGCGGGCCGCCACCCGGTCCAGATCATGGGTGGCCAGCAGAACGGTCCGGCCCCGATCCCGGAGCCGGCCCAGCGTGGCCAGCACCTGGCGGGCGCCGATGTGATCCAGGTTGGCGAAGGGCTCGTCTAAAATCAGCGTCTCGGCGCCCATGGCCAGCGCTCCGGCCACAGCCAGCCGGCGCTTTTCGCCGCCGGAGAGCCGGTGGCAAGGGCGATGCCCCATATCCGCCAGACCCACCGCGGAAAGGGCAGCCACCGTGCGCCGCCGGATCTGTTCGGGGTCCCAGCCCAGGTTCGTCGGCCCGAAGGCGGCGTCCTCATACACGGTCTCTCCCACGATCTGGGTGTCGGCGTCCTGAAAGACCATGCCCACCAGTCTCCGGGCCCGGCCGGGGTCCGCGGCCACGGATCGGCCCTTGATCATAACCGATCCGCCCGTGGGCCGCAGCAGGCCGTTGAGGTGGCGCAGCAGGGTGGTCTTGCCGGAGCCGTTGGCGCCCAACAGCGTCACGAACTCCCCCTCGGCAATGGTCAGATTGACCCCGTCGATCCCGACGCTGCCGTCGGAAAAGCGGTGGGAGAGGTTCCGGATCTCGATGGCGCTCATGCCCCGCTCCCGGCCTCTGTGGCTGCCCCCGCGCCATTTTCGTCGAACGCCGGCATCAGCGGTCGGAGGGACCGCGCCAGCGCCACAGCCGCCACGATCTTCACGGCGTCTCCCGGCAGAAAGGGAAGCATGCCCACCGCCAGCCCCCTGGCCGCGTCCATGCCGGTGATCGCCATCAGCCACGGCACGCCGGCGGCATAGATGACCAGCCCGCCCAGAACGCATCCGGCCGCGTCCGCCATCGTCTGTCGCCGGCCGCCGCTGGAGGCCGGCCAGGCGGACAGCCGTCGGGAAACCCATCCGGCAAGAAAGGCCGCCAGGGGAAAGCCGATGAGATACCCGCCGGTGGGCCCGGCCAGACGGCCGATGCCGCCCGCGCCGCCGGCGAAGACGGGCAGGCCGGCGAATCCGGCCAGCAGGTAAGCGCCAACGGACGCAACGCCCCAGCGCGGGCCCAGCAAAAGGCCGGCCAGCAGGACGAACAGGTTCTGCAGAACGATGGGAACAGGGCCGATGGGCACGGCCAGGAAGGCGCCCACGGCAATCAGGGCGGCCATCAGGGCGGCGCGGGCGGTCATTTTCAGGGTTTGTGTCTCATCCATTTGGGGTTGCCTTTAGGGTTGCTTTGGGGGTTGTCTTTCATGATAACTACAAGGATTTTATATAAGAAGGGATAAAAAAAGGAGGAACTCGGGCCGGAGCTATCCGGTGTCATGACCGGGTCCCGTCGGCGTGGAAGCAGTCCCCATGCACCACCCGGCGAAGGTCGCCTGACGCGGTCTCCAGGATCAGGGCGCCTTCCGGGTCCACGTCCACGGCCTTGCCTTCCTCCACGCCCCGGAGCGTGACCACGCGCACCTGACGGCCGAGGGTGAGGGCGTATTGTTTCCACTGAGTCACGGCGTTCTCCATGCCGTCCGGCGTCAGGCCGGCGGCAAAAACATCCAGAAATCGGGCCAGCACGCGCTTTCTCGGCACCGGACGCCCCGACAGGGTCCTGATGGACACCGCCTCCGGCGCCTCGGGGTCCGGGTCGTTGTTCACATTGACGCCGATGCCAAGGTTCACAAAGGAGACCATGTCGGCATGGGTCTCCATCTCCGAGAGCATACCGGACAGCTTGCGGCCCTCCACCAGCAGGTCGTTGGGCCACTTGAGGGCGGCGGGGATGGCAAAATCCTCCCGCAGCACACGGGCCAGGGCCCAGCCGGCGCGGAAGGTCAGCCGATGGGCCTGCTGGGGCGGCAGCTCCGGCCGCAGCACCATTGTAAAGTAGAGCCCGCCGTCGCCGGACGCCCAGGTCCTGCGCATCCGCCCCCTGCCCGCCGTCTGCCGGTCCGCCACCACCACGGTCAGATGCGGGCATCCGGCCCGGGCCA
>JAABTE010000384.1 GCA_011390035.1 Desulfobacteraceae bacterium
CCGATGCCTGCCGACAACAGGGCGCCCAGGGAAGTGAAAAAGGCGCGGCGCCGAACCCCTTCGTCAGGAACCGGGGCCGGGCCCATTCAGGGCCGCCCGGATCCGCTCCGCCAGATCCCGCTTGATCACCGGCTTGTACACAAAGCCGGAAAATCCCATGGCTGCGGCGCTTTTTTCGTCGATTTGCTCGCTGAACCCCGTGATGACGATCACGGGAACCTCCGGCCGGATCGTTTTGACGGCGGCGCGCAGGCGATCTCCGGTGATGTTCGGCATGGTCATGTCGGTGATCACCAGGTCGAAGCGTTCCGGCCCGCTCCGGAACAGCTCCAGGGCCTCGACGCTGTCGGTTCTGGCGGACACGCGGTAGCCGAGGCGGACGAGCATCTCCTGGAGCATGCCCACGATCATCGGCTCGTCGTCCACAAGCAGGATGCGCTCGTGGCCGCCGGGGATGGGCTCGGCGAGGACTTCGCCGGCTTCGGGGGCGGCCGGGGCGGTTTCCACGCATGGCAGGCGGACGCAAAAGGTGGTTCCATCGCCGGGGCGGCTGTGGAAGTCGATGGCGCCGGCGTGGCTTTGGAGGATGCCGCAGACCACGGAAAGGCCCATGCCGGTGCCCTTTCCCTTCACTTTGGTGGTGAAATAGGGGTTGAAAATCCGGTTCCGGATGGAAGGATCGATGCCGCCGCCGGTGTCCGACACAAGAAGACGGGCGTGATATCCCGGAGACAGGCCGGCCGGCGCCCCCGTCTCCGGCGTCAGATATTCGCGGTCCAGGCTGATCTCCAGCCGGCCGCCCGTCTCCTCCATGGCGTGGAAGGCGTTGGTGACAAGGTTCATGGCCACCTGGTAAATCTGGATGGCGTCGGCCATCACGGCCGGGCATTCCGGGTCCAGGCTCTCGACGATTTCGATGGTGCTGGGCAGGGTGCTGCGGACCAGCTTGACCACCTCCTTTATCACGCTCTGGAGCCGAATGACCTTCTTTTCCGACCGCCCCTGCCGGCTGAAGTTGAGTATCTGAAAGACCAGATCCCGGGCACGCTGGACGGACATGAGAATCCCCTCCACCATCCGGGCCTGGGGGGTGTTCGGCGCCACATCCTCTTTCAACATCTCCGCGTATCCCATCACGGGAAACAAAATGTTGTTGAAATCATGGGCTATCCCGCCGGCCAGCGCCCCCACCGCCTCCATCTTCTGGGCCTGGCGGAGCTGCTCTTCCATGCGGATCTCGCCTGTGATGTCCCGCTTGACCGCAACGAAGTTGACGATCCGCCCGGCCGCGTCGAAGACCGGTGAGATGGTGGCCTCCTCGTGATAGAAGGCGCCGTCCTTTTTCCGATTGACGATCCGGCCGCTCCAGGTTTCCCCACGCGAGATGGTCTCCCACATTCCCCGGTAGAAGGCCGCGTCGTGGACGCCGCTTTTTAGCATCCGAGGATTTTGCCCCAGGGCCGCATCCCGGCCGTGGCCCGTGATCCGCTCGAAGGACGGGTTCACATATTCGATGGCCCCCCTGGTGTCGGTGATCAGCACGATCTCCGCCACCTGCTCGATGGCCCGCGTCAGCCGCTCTTTTTCCGCCTCTGCCCGGCAGGCGTCCTCCCGGGCCCGCTTCAGCCGGGAGATGTCGATCATCACGCCGGAAACGCGCAGGGGCGCTCCATCCGGCCCTCGCTGGCGGATGGAGCCCTTGCCAAGCACCCAGACCCATTCCCCGGAGGCCGATTTGAGCCGGTGCTCCACCTCAAAGGATTGGCCCTTGCCGGA
This sequence comes from Desulfobacteraceae bacterium, assembly GCA_011390035.1. Classification (GTDB taxonomy): domain Bacteria; phylum Desulfobacterota; class Desulfobacteria; order Desulfobacterales; family JAABSP01; genus JAABTE01. Next base: position 1,777 of record JAABTE010000384.1, read on the forward strand.
AAGATGGTCCCGAAGCTCGCCGTCGACCCGCTCCCGGTCCGCCTCGTGGATCCGCGATTGCCAAAAGTCAAAGGTCGGCGCCACCGCGCCCGGAGGATAGCCGAGGATGTCGCCCCAGACCCGGCTGTAGGTCACCTCCCCCGAGGCCACTTCCCATTCCCACAGGCCGATGCGGCCGGCAGCCACGGCAAAGGACAGTCGCCGCTCGCTTTCATAAAGCATCCCCTCGCTGGCCGTAAGCCGGATGTTGGTTCGGTTCAGATCCCGCTCGTTGCGGACGATCAGAGCCACGGCCGCGGCCAGAAACGCGGTGAAAAGCATCAGGATGTACAGGATCAGCCGGCTGGTGCGGCCCAGGCGGGCGTGGATCTTCTGGCTGAAGATCGCCTCCATGTGCATCAGCGCCACGTCGTAACGGCTCGCCGCCCGAACCAGGTCGTGGATATGCGCCACCAGGGGCCCGATCCGCTCGTCTCCCCCGCCGCCCGTCCGGCCCGGCGGCCACACCGCCCGGTAATGATCGATCAACTTGCCCGCAGCCCTCTGGTAGTCCGCCAGGGCATCGGCCAGGTCTTTGAAAACCTCGTTCTCATCCGACTGGATCAACCGGCGCAGCAGGATAAGATCGATGAAGGCCGCTGCCTTGACATGGCCGATGAGGATGCGGGCGTCCGGCTCAATCGTTTCTTCCCCGCCCCGAAGCCGAAGGTTGCTGATGATGAAAAAGGACTGGGAAAAGGCCCGGCTTAGGGTGTCCTTCTGGGTGATGATGGTGTTGTATGCGGGCTGAAACTGGTTGCGGATGGCGGATGTGGCCCGGGCGGACAGGAAGATGAGAATCCCCAGAAAGCAAAACATGAACAGAAAGAGAAAAATGGAAAGATGGCGGACTCTCATTGCTTGCGGGCGCTGCGGCGGC
>JAABTE010000385.1 GCA_011390035.1 Desulfobacteraceae bacterium
GTTTCGCCCTCGCCGAAAAACCGGTCGCAGAACCGCCGCGTCAGCCCGGCCGCGTCCGTGCCCGCCAGGCGGCCGTAATCCCGGTTGGAAAAGGCGCCGGGGCAGTCCATGCCGATGATCACCAGCTCGTCCGGGCTGCCCTGGCGCAGTTTTACCAGCTCCACGAAGGCCCGGATCTCGCAGGGCCGCAACACGGCGGCCACGGCGCCGCCGATGGGCCTGGCCGTGAGCCGGGCAACCAGCCGGGCCGCGTTCAGGGGAAAGGACGGGGCCAGTGGATCGACGCCGGCCATCGGGTCGGCGCCATTTTCGGATGGGCCATGGGAGCTTCCATTTGAGCGCCCATGGCTGCAATGGATGAGCGCCGGCATCATCCGCCCCCCCGAGGGCAGGCGACAGGGCGCCAGCAGCGCCTCGATGCCGCCCGAGGCGAGGGCCGATTCCAAAAATCCTCTCAGGGCCGCCGGCGGGTCCGCCGAGGCGGTTTCGATCTTCACGGTCATGCGTGTCGCGCTCATATCGGGTCTCCTTCCCGCGGGGTCAAACCGCCATCTCCAGTGGACGGCTCGGGCCCAGTTCCCTTGCCTGGTCCGCCAGTTCCCGCATGGTCTGGGCGAATTGAATGCCGTCGCTGGCCCCGATCCATGTGAGCCGCAGCCGCTCCGGAGCCACGCCGAACCGGGGCAGGATCTCCTTGAGCAGGCGGATGCGCCGCCGGGCCTTGAAATTACCATTGATATAGTGGCAGTCGCCGGGATGGCAGCCGCTCACCAGCACGGCGTCGGCCCCGTCCATGAAGGCCTTGATCACATACTGGGGGTCCACCATGCCGGTACACATCACCCGGATCAGCCGCGTGTTGGGCGGATAGGAGAGCCGGGACGTGCCGGCCAGGTCCGCCGCCGTGTAGGTACACCAGTTGCAGACGAAAGCGATGATGAATGGTTCGAAATCCCGCATGACTCCTCCTTTTTCATTGTCCAACCGCGCGCAGCGCGTCCATGATGCCGTCGAATTCCGCAAAGACCTGCTCCTTGCGAAAATGCCTTATCCGCGCCGCGCCGCTGGGGCAGGCGCCGGCGCAGCTTCCGCATCCCTTGCAAACCGCCTCGTTGACCACCGACACGCCCCGCCTCGGCTCGAAGCCGATGGCGCCGTAGGGGCACAGCCCCACGCAGATCTGGCACCCGGCGCAGATGTCCGGGTCGATCCACGAGATGGCCGACGGCACCGTCACCCGGCCACGGGTGGCCAGGCTCAATGCCTTGGCCGCCGCGCCAGACGCCTGGGAGACCGTGTCCGGAATGTCCTTGGGCGACTGGCACGCGCCGGCGATGAACACGCCGTCGGTTGCGGTGTTCAGCGGCCCCAGCTTGGGGTGTTCTTCCAGGAAGAAGCCGTCCGCCCCCTGGTTCACCCCGAAGATCCGGCCCACGTCGGGGGCGTCCTTCCTGGCCTCCATGGCGGCGCACAGCACCACCATGTCCACCGGCACCCGGATCACCCGGCCCAGCAGGGTGTCTTCCGCCACGCAGATCAGCTTGCCCGCCTCGGCCGGCGTTTTGGCCGCGTCAGTGATCTCGGCCACCTTTCCCCGGATGAAGATGGTTCCTTCCTCCTGGCACCGCCGGTAAAACTCCTCGTATCCCTCGCCGAAGCAGCGCATGTCGATGTAAAAGTCATAAACCTTCGCGTCGTGCCCCACCTTTTCCTTGATAAGATGGGAGTATTTCAGCGCGTACATGCAGCAGACCCGTGAGCAGTATTCGTGATACCGCGTGTCCCGGCTGCCGATGCAGTGGAGCAGGGCCACGCTCTCCGGCGGATGATCGAACCTACCGTCTTCGCCGCGCATCAGGATCTTGCCGCCCGTGGGGCCGGTGGCGTTGCTCAGTCGCTCGAACTCCAGGCTGGTGAAGACGTTGGGATACCGGCCGTAGCCGAAGGGCTTCATGGGGGTGGGGTCCATCAGGTCGTAGCCGGTGGCCAGGATGATGCCGCCCACCTTCACCTCGTCGGTGGTTTCGGCCATGGCGTGATCCACCGCCCTGGCCTCGCAGGCGTTGACGCATTCCATGCACTCGCAGCATCCGCCGCAGTTGAGGCAGCGCTCCGCCTCTGCCCGGGCGTCGGATTCGGAAAGGCCCAGCTCGGCCTCGGCGAAGGTTCGGGCGCTCTTTTCCGGGGCCAGATGGGCCGGGGCGCGGCGGGGTGCGGATGGCAGGTTCCTGGGGATGGGCAGGTAATTGGCCGCTTTGTTTGATGAGGCTCCCGCCGCCGATCCGCCGATCATGCGGTGGTCGGCGCTGGCGCCTTCTTCCATGGGGGCCCGGGCGGCGCCCGCGATCAAGTAGCGGTCGATGGCCGCCGCGGCGCGATGGCCCGCGGCCACGGCCGCCACCACCGTGGCCGGCCCGCTCACCGCGTCGCCGCCGGCAAAGACGTGGGGAAGGCCGGTCTGGAGGGTTTCCGGATCGGTTTCGATAAGGCCCCGGCGGGTCCAGGCCATCTCCGGCATGGCTTCGGCCCAGGGGGCGTCGGTCCGCTGGCCGATGGCGGGGATCACCCGGTCGCAATCGATCACGTATTCCGATCCGGCCACGGGCGCGGGCCGCCGCCGGCCGCTTTCGTCCGGCGGGCCCAGTTCGTTGCGGACGCATTCCAGCCCCGTCACCCGGCCGCCA
>JAABTE010000386.1 GCA_011390035.1 Desulfobacteraceae bacterium
GAACAGCAAGGCATGGGTATCGAAAAGGTAGGCGGAATCCATCAGAGATATCCTTCCCAGATGTCGGAGATCGGCTCCATGATATTTTCAGGGGAAACCAGAAGCTTTGGCCGGATGGTCATCTTGTTCCGCCAGTCTCTTTTCGGGATACCGGTGAAAGGGACAAATCTGGCGAAAAGCCGGTCGTTTCTTTCGATGATGACATCGTCCCCTTTTTCGATATGCCTGATCAACTCATTGATTTTGTTTTCCAGTTCTTTTTCTGCAATGATATGGGTTGCCATTTTTTTGCCTCCCGATATGGGTGGATATAATGTTTGGGATTGTCCGAACCCGGATGCACCTGATGGCCGCTGATACCTTCTTCCTGCGGACGCCGATGCCGGAATTCAGAAACCGATGAATGACAGACAGCAGCCCATCACGGCCCATCATAACCATTAGATGCATCAGAGTTCAACCCCTGATGCATCTGAAGTACCTGAGCCTCCGCTGATGCCCGCCATGATTTTCAGGCAGATCAGTGCATCGGCCAGATCGATTCCGCCGCTGCAGTTAACATCGCCGGGAGTGCATTCCTCCAGATTGAGCAACGCGGTCCTGGCCCCCTCGTTCCCCGATGCGTCATAGGCGGATACTGCAATGAATTGCCCCTGATATGCCTCTCCAACGGTGATCCAATTGGTCAGGCCCACATCCTCCAACAATGTAAGGGTGTCTGCCGATGCGCCGACGTATATCCGATATCCCGCGACATCCGCGTCCGAATTCAGCCCCAACGGGGCGAAATCCATATAGCCAGGGGCAACGCCCCTGGGCTTGTTGAAAGGGGCGGTATTTTTGCAATTCATATTTCCCTAAACGGAGTGGCCGGAGAAGAACTTTTTGATAGAATTTGGAAACGATTTGAAAGATGACAGATCAGTTTCATCCCTCCCCGGCCCTTTCCTTCAGGAGTTGCGACTTATCAGTTCATATTTCCGCCAGCCCCAGCTCCGCAAGCTTCTCGGCTGTGGGGATCCCGTTTTCATCCCATCCCCTTGCCGGGTAGTACAAATCGAGCATCTCCTCCAGATGGCACACCATACCCTTGGCAGGCCCGTCCGGAAGCGGGGTTTTGAGCAGGCGTTCCGACAGGGTGTCCTGTTCCCGCGTAAATCCCGCCCGACATAAAAACAGCCGCTCCGCGTTGCAGACCCGCTCGCCGGCCGCCACCAGCTCCTCGATGGTGTAATCGGCCCCCGTGGCCGCGTTCAACAGCTCGCAGATCCCCGTGGGCGGGATCTCGCGGGTGGGCGTGGTCAGGTTGCGCACGGCGAAAAAGACGCAAAGCCCCGCCGAGTCGATAACGGCGAAGACATCCTGCCAGTCCTTCACCAGCTTGGATTTGTCATGCCATGTCAGCGGGTCTATCAGCGTGGGCACGCCCAGGATTTCGATATAGGCCGGATCGCCGCGCATGTGGGAGGCCCCGATGGGGGAGGTGGCGTAGGCAAGGCCCATGCCCTGCTCGGCACGGGGGTCATATCCGGCCGGCTCCTGCCCCTTGGCGTTAACGGAAAACTCCGACCGGCCGAAGTGGGTGGCCAGCCGGAGGCTGCCCCGGGCCAGCAGGTCGCCGAATCCCTTTCGCTCGGCGGTCATGCGGGTCAGCTCCACCAGGGCCTCGGCGTCTCCGAACCGCAGGGGCCGATTCAGGCCGATCTCGGATTCGGAGATCACGCCTTTTTCGGCCATCTCCATGGCGCAGGCCACGGTGGCCCCCATGGTGATGGTGTCCATCCCCTGCTCGTTGCAGATGTAATTGGCCTTGGTGAGCGCGGCCAGGTTGTCGATGCCGCAGTTGCTGCCCATGGCGTAAACCGTCTCGTACTCCGGCCCTTCGCCCTTGCCCTCGAAGCCGGCGGTGTCCACCTCGGTCACCCGGCCGCAGGCGATGGGGCACGCAAAGCATGCCTTGGGGCGCTTTAAAAAGGTCTTGGAAAGGGTCTGGCCGCTTATGGCCTCGTATCCTTCAAAGGTGCCCTGCTGAAAGTTGCGGGTGGGCAGGGCCCCCACCGTCTGGGTGCCGTAAATCGTCTGGGCGGTGCCGTAAAGATTGAGGCCGAAGGGCTTTCCCTGCTGGGCCTCCTTGAAGCGCTTTAGCACGTTTTTGACCAGCGCGCCGAAGGCGTCCGGATCATGCAGGGGCACCGGGTCCGTCCCTCGAACGACCACCGCCTTGAGGTTCTTGGCTCCCATCACAGCGCCCACGCCGGAGCGGCCCGCGGCCCGGTCCCTGTCGTTCATGATGGAGGCGAAAAGAACCCCCCGCTCCCCAGCCGGCCCGATGCAGGCCACCCGAGCCTTTTCATCGGTTTCAGCCTTCAGCGCCGCGTCGGTTTCATGGGTGGTTTTCCCCCACAGGTGGGCGGCCGACCGAAGCTCGGCCTTGCCGTTGTCAATCCACAGATAGGCCGGCTCCGGCGATCGTCCCGTGAAAACGATCATGTCGAGCCCCGCCTTTTTCAGTTCCGCCGGAAAAAATCCCCCCGAATTGGAGCAGGTGATGGCGCCGGTGAGGGGCGATTTGGTCATCACCATATACCTGGCGCCGGTGGGCGCGGCGGTGCCGGTGAGGGGGCCGGCCGCCATGACCAGCGCGTTATCGGGACCCAGCGGATCGCATTTCGGGTCCGTTCCC
>JAABTE010000387.1 GCA_011390035.1 Desulfobacteraceae bacterium
TCGTCTCAACGGCATTCGTCTCGACAGCATTCGTCTCGACAGCATTCGTCTCGACAGTATTCGTCTCGACAGTATTCGACGGCATTCGCCGGCGACAAGGCATCTGCCTGCATATTTTTAGCATCAAACCCGCCGCGTGTCAACGGCGCGTCGCGACTTCCGAAGAGGGTCCACCGGCGCAGAGAGAAGGGAGCGGCGGGGGAGAATCGAGACAAGAACAGCGCGGGAGTATCATGGCAAAAACGCCGCGGGAATATCATGGCAAGAACGGCGCTGCCGGGGGCGGGCCGGAACCCGCCCCCGGAAAATGCCGTCGCGACAGGGGAAGTTATGCGATGCCCAGCCGGAACTTGAGGGACTTCAAGGTGTTCTTCATCAGCATGGTGATGGTCATGGGGCCCACGCCGCCGGGAACCGGGGTGATGGAGCCGGCGATCTCCTTGGCCGCCTCGAAATCGACGTCGCCCTTTAAGATGGCCACCTTCTTGCCGGTCTTCTCGCTCACCTTCTCGCCCACGCGGTTGACGCCCACGTCGATGACGCACGCGCCCGGCTTGATCCACTCGGGCTTGACCAGGTCGGGCACGCCCGCGGCCACGATCAGGATGTCGGCCCGCTTGCAGTGGGTGGCCAGGTCCTTGGTGCCGGTATGCACGATGGTGACGGTGGAGTTGGCGCCCCGGCCCTTCTGGAGCATCATGTTGGCGATGGGCTTGCCCACGATGTTGGAGCGGCCCACCACCACCACCTCGGCGCCCTTGGTCTCAACGCCCGCGCGCACGATCATCTCCTGGATGCCGGCGGGGGTGCAGGGCGGGAACTTGACCTCGCCGCCGCCGATCATCAGCCGGCCCACGTTGACCGGATGGAAGCCGTCCACATCCTTGTCCGGATTGATGGCGTTGAGCACCTTCTTCTCGTCGATGTGCTTGGGCAGCGGAAGCTGGACCAGGATGCCGTGGATGGAATCGTCCTTGTTGTACTTGTCGATGAGCGCCAGCAGGTCGGCCTCGCCGATGTCCAACGGCTGGGTGTCCTGGATCTCCTTGAATCCCACCCGATGGGCGGTTTTGATCTTGAGCGTCACGTAGGAGATGGAGGCCGGGTTCTCACCCACCAGGATGGTGACAAGGCCGGGCACCTGGTTGTGCTTCGCCTTGATTTCCGCCACTTCCCTGGTGATCTCCTCGAGAATCTCCTCCCGGATCTCCGTTCCCAAAATGAGCTTTGCCGTCATGTTCAGTCTCCTTTCATAAAAAATGGTCCAAATGGGTTCAGCACAAAACGCGGCTTTCCGCGTTTCCGTCAATCCATCCCACAAGAGGCTATCTTTTATGTCAATCCGCGGGATATGTCAAGAAAACATCCGCTTCCGCCGCCCTTTCCCCGTTTTTGGCCCCTTTTTCGGGCGGAGCCCCTTACGCCCGAAACGCGGCCGGGATTCGCCAGGCCGCCGCCTCAGATGGGATGCGGCGCAGCGCCCAGCCCGGCGGTCTCGTCCATCCCGGTCATCAGGTTCATGTTCTGCACCGCCTGGCCGGCGGCGCCCTTGACCAGGTTGTCGATGGCCGCCATCAGGATGAGCCGGCCGGCCGCCGGGTCCAGAACAAAGCCGATGTCGCAATAGTTGGCGCCCCGGACATGGGCGGTGTCCGGCGGGCGGCGGCCGGTGAGGCGGATAAAAGGGGCGTCGGCGTAAAAAGCGGCCAGGCAGTCGGCCACCGCGTCTGAGGTGACCCCCGGAACGGGCCGGGCATAGATGGTGGAGAGCATCCCCCGGCTCATGGGCAGCAGGTGGGGGACGAAGACGGCGTGAACGTGGCGGCCGGCGGCTTCCGACAGGACCGCGTCGATCTCCGGGTTGTGGCGATGGACGGCCACCTTGTAGGGCTTGAAGGATTCGGTCACCTCCGAATAGAGGGTGGTGAGCGACGGCGAGCGGCCGGCGCCGCTCACCCCCGATTTGGAATCGGCCAGCACGGAGTCGGCCTCGATGAGCCCGTCTTTTATCAACGGCACCAGGGGCAGCAGGATGCTGGTGGGATAACAGCCCGGATTGCCGATCAGCTTCGCCCGCCGGATCGCTTCCCGGTTCACCTCGCTCAGCCCGTAAACCGCCTCGGCCAGCAGCTCCGGCGCCGCGTGGGGCTGGTAGGCCTTTTCATAGGCCGCGGCGGACCGGAACCTGAAGTCTGCGGAAAGGTCGATGACCTTCACGCCCCGCCCGAGCAGGCTTGGGGCGATCTCCATGGGCAGCTTGTGGGGAAGGGCCGTGAAGACCACGTCGGCCGCCTCGGCCGTCCGATCCGGATCGAAGGCCTCGCAGGCAAGATCCACATGGCCCGCAAGGGCCGGATAGACGGTTGAAAAGGCCGTTCCCGCATGCTGCCGGGAGGTGATCAGGCTCAGGGTCACCCCCGGGTGACCGGCCAGAATTCTAACCAGTTCGGCACCGGCATAGCCGGTAGCCCCCACAACGGCGACTCTTATGCTCATGCTTCCTCCCCTTCGGCTGAATTCTCCCCTTCGGATGAATTCTCCCCTTCGGATGAATCCTCTCCTTCGGATGAATCCTCTCCTTCGGATGAATCCTCCCCGTCGATGGAACCCTCCCCGTCTGCCGAGGACCAGCCTTCCATCAGGCCCTCCATGAGGGCCCGGACGTTT
>JAABTE010000388.1 GCA_011390035.1 Desulfobacteraceae bacterium
GACGGATCATCCCGCATCAGCTTCTGGATGTAAACGGCGTCCGATCCGTGGTAGTGGAGCGGGTTTTCCCTGTCGCAATTTTTCAGCCAGCCGTGGATGCGCAGCGTCTGGGTGACGCAGTCGCGCTCTTCCAGGCCCGCCACCATGGCGGCCTTGTCCACCGTCTCCTGGGCCATGCGGCGGTATGTGGTCCATTTGCCGCCGGCGATGGTCACAAGACCAGATTCGGAGATCATCAGGAAGTGGTCCCGGCTTATGTCCGAGGTGCGGCCGGCGCCGGTCTCCCGCGCCAGGGGGCGCAGGCCGGCAAACACGCTCTTGATGTCGCCCCGGGTGGGGTCCTCGGTCAGGTATCGGGCCGCGTGAGACAGGATGAAGTCGATCTCCTCGGGCAGGGCCCGGGGCTCCGCGGGGATGTCGGCCACCGGCGTGTCCGTGGTGCCAAGGATCACCCGGTCGCGCCAGGGCACGGCAAAGAGTACACGGCCGTCCTCGGTATGGGGGACCATAATGGCGGAATCGCCCGGCAGAAAGCGCTTTTCAAGAACGAGATGCACGCCCTGGCTGGGGGCGATGATCGCCGGCGCCTCCGGCGTGTCCATGCGGCGCACCGCGTCGGCGTAAACGCCGGTGGCGTTGACCACAACCCGGGCATTGATCTCGTATTCCCGGCCCGTCTCCATATCTGCTGCCATCACGCCCTGGATCATGCCGCCGGCCTTCATCAGGCCGGTCACCTCCATATAATTGAGTAGGGTTCCCCCCGCGTCGGCCATGGTGCGGGCCAGGTCCACAGCCAGCCGGGCGTCGTCGAACTGGCCGTCGTAGTAGATCACCCCGCCCCTCAGACCCTCGGATTCCAGGGTGGGAATGTGGGCCATGGTTTCTTCCCGGGAAAGCCGGCGGGAGGGCGACAGGCCCAGGGAGCCGGCCATCAGGTCGTACACCTTCATGCCGGCGCCGTAAAACGGTCCCTCCCACCAGCCGTAGTTAGGCACGATGAAGGACTGGTGATGGACCAGGTGAGGCGCGTTGCGCAGCAGCAGACCCCGCTCGCGCAGGGCCTCGAGTACCAGGGAGATGTTTCCCCGCCGCAGGTAGCGCACGCCGCCATGCACCAGCTTGGTGGAGCGGCTGGATGTGCCCCTGGCGAAGTCGTCGCTTTCCAGCAGCAGGGTCTTGTACCCCCGGGACGCCGCGTCGATGCCCACGCCCAGGCCGGTGGCGCCGCCGCCGATAACCACCATGTCCCAGTAGCCGCCGAAGTCGATCAGCCGCTCCATCATCGCCTCGCGCTTCATGGGCGGCCGCTTTCCGTCATGGCCCTGGAAGCGTTCGGGCGCCGCGTCATGATGCCGCTCATCCTTAAAACGCATTCCTTGTTCTCGGTTCTTTCACTATCTTCTCGTTTATCTTCTCGTTTTCGCTATCCGTCCGCTGTTTCGGTTCTTGCCTCCCTTGCGCCGCCTTCTGCCCGGACCTTGCCGCCGGAAGAAAAACGAAAAAGCGCTTGAAACCCTTTCCGTATCCGGTATAGCATTGGCAAGCGCCGGTTCCGTATCCGGTATAACATTGACAAACGCCGGATGCAAAGCTATTTGATAGGTTGGCGTGAAAAAGGCGGGGGGCGCGCCCGAATGCCGCGTTGAACCCGATGCCGAAAGAGGCCTTACATCATGGATCAAGATACATACATTTACGTGACCGAGCTGTCGGATGAGGAAAAGCAAATCCTGGCGCTTTGCCGAACCCTGCGGCGGATGGGCAAGGACCCCGTGGCCGTTTTGCGGCTCGCCGCCGCAGCGGGCCGAAAGGTGGAAGCCTCCCGCGCCCTGGCAGGGGGGCTGAAAACCCGCGCCCGGAACCGGTGGCGCGTCCTCGCAGATGCTTATCGGGCGGGCCGCGACGAAGTCCTGAGCGCGGACGCGGAATGAGCGCCGCGGGCCTGCGCGACCCGACGGCGCCCAAGGCGGGCCGGGTTCTGATCATCGACGATGATCCCTTCAGCCTCCGGATGATCGACCGGTTCCTGGAGGCCGCCGGCTTTGAAACCGCGCTGATAACCGACGGCGAGGCGGGCATTGCCGAAGCCTCCGCCCGGCAGCCGGACCTGATCCTGCTGGACATCCGGATGCCCCGGATCGACGGCTTCGAGATCTGCCGGCGGCTCAAGTCATCCGACGCCACCGACCAGATCCCCATCATCTTCATCTCCGCGGTCAAAGACAATGATCTGAAGGTGCGGGGCTTTGATCTGGGGGCGGCCGATTACATCACCAAGCCGTTTTACAAGGAGGAGGTGCTATCCCGCATCCGGACCCATGTCACCCTCCGCAGGCAGCAGCTCGACCTGTGGCGGATGAACCGGGACCTGAAGGCGGAGATTGAGGAGCGCCGTCAGGCCGAGCGAAAGGCCCGGGCCAGCGAGAGCCGGTTTCGGGCGCTTTTCGACAATGCGATGGACGCCATCTTCGTGCATGACGCGGCCGGCCGCTTCGTGGATGCCAACCGCCGGGCCTGCGAGGCCCTCGGCTACAGCCGGGAGGAGCTGCTGGCCCTGTCCGTTCCGGACGTGGATCCGGACATCGCCGCTCAGGCCAACGGCTCCGCCACATGGCGGCGCTTCGATTTCACCGACAACAACCGGTTCGAGGGCCGCCACC
>JAABTE010000389.1 GCA_011390035.1 Desulfobacteraceae bacterium
GATTGTCGATTTTCGGGTGTATGGGGAGGGGGAGGCGATATTCCGGCGGCTGCTGATCGATTTGTGCGCCGGGCGGAACAGCCGCTCGACCGGCCGGAACAGCCGGTCGAGCGGACAGAACAGCCGTTTGATCAGGCTAAACAGCCGTTTGATCGGGCTAAACAGCCGTTTGATCGGGCTAAACAGCCGGTTGAGCCGGTTAAACAGCCGGTTGATCGGGCGAAACAGCCGGTTGAGCCCCGGGCGGGGGGCCGGGCCGGGCTTTTGGGCCGGGGGCGGGGGCGGCGGCGATGCGGCCGGGATATTTACCGCCGCGCCCAGCCCCTATCTGAGCGGCCTGATCGATCCCGCCGAGGAGGACGTGGTACTGGTGGAGACCCAGCGCGGATGCCCCCACCGGTGCGCCTACTGTTACTATAACAAATCCCGAAGCGGCCTGTGCGCCGTGCCCGACCGGACGGTGGTTGACGCGGTGGCGTGGGCCCGGCGGCGCGGCGTGTCGGAGGTCTTTCTGCTGGACCCGACCCTGAACAGCCGCCGGAACCTGCCGGCGCTGCTGGACGCCATCGCCCGGGTCAACGGCCCGGATGGCCGGGGCGGCGCGGCGGAAGGGCGGCTTCATCAGATGGACCTTGACGGCGCGGCGGGAGGGCGGCTTCATCGGGTGGACCTTGGCGGCGCGGTGGAGGGGCGGCTTCATCGTGTGGATCTTGGCGGCGCGGCGGAAGGGCGGCTTCATCGGGTGGACCTTCTCAGCGAGCTGCGGGCCGAGGCCGTGGATGAGACCCTGGCCCGGGCGCTGGCCAAAGCCGGCTTCACCGAATTCGAGGTGGGCCTGCAATCGACCCATCCGCCGGCGCTGGCCGCCATGAGCCGGAAGACCGATCTCGCCCGGTTCCGGCGGGGGGTCAGGGCCATCCAGGCCGCGGGAATGACCGCCAAGGTGGACCTGATCATCGGCCTGCCCGAGGACGATCTGGACCACTTCCGGCGCTCGGTTGACTGGGTGGCGGAAAACGGGCTGGGCGAGTCGGTGGGTGTTTATTTCCTGTCGGTGCTGCCCGGCACCCGGTTCCGGGCGGATGCGGAACGGCTGGGCCTGCGATACGACCCCCTGCCCCCTTATACCGTCCTGGAAACCCCCACTTTCACCCCCGATCAGTTGATCGCCGCCCATGAGTACGCCGAGGATGTTTTCGACGTGGCCCTGGCCCCCATGCCCGACCTGGATCTGGCATGGCGGTCTGATTCGGGGTCGGTCTGGCGGGCCGCCCCCGGTTTTGACGGAATTGGTCTGGACGGCATCGGCCGGGGCGGCGATTGTCCGGTTCACCGGGTGATCATCGACCCTATGACCCGGCCTGAACAGGCGATGGCTGCGGCCCGGCGGCTCACCCATCCGTATCAGATCTTTTTCATGGGGGAAGTGTCGGCGGACCAGATGCGGGCGATCATCGCCGGCCTGACGGCCGCAAACCCCCACACGCCCCTGGAAATCGTCTTCATGGACCCGCCCGGCCCGCCGAACATCGCCGCCTGCGCCTCGGCCCTGGCGCTGGAAAGGCCCCTTTACCTGGACCGGGACATGGCCGCCCTGGGCGGCCGGTCCGCGCTCTACACCCTTGTGAGCCGGGAGCGGAGCCGGATCTTCAAGGGGCCGGGCCGGCGGCAGGTCTTTCACTGGCGGTCGTCCCGGCCGCCCACTCTGGCCGAGCTGCTCGATCTGATGCATCTGGACGGGGTGCTGCTGGACTGCCCGCCGCCGCCCGGCGCCTGGGCCCGGTGGGCGGAGTTCATGGCCCCCGGCGCCGACGATCTGCCGGCCCTGACCTTTGCCGACCCGCCGGTGCAGGATTTCTGGCGCCGCCTCGCGGCGGCCGGGGCCTGTTATTAGCCGCCGACCGGGGGATGAGGCGATATCTACCCGGAGATTACCTCCGTTTCCCCATTGACCCGCCATCCGTTTAATGCCATCTTTGCCATGGTCGTTCCTCCACTTTGCGCCACCCGGCCCGCCTCCGTATGATTTTTCCCGAGAGAGCTGGAAAATATGGCGCTTTTCCCCGGGGCCGGATGAGCGGCCGGGGAGATTTTTTTAATAAAAATGTTTTTATGCTTGTTCGGTGGATGAAAGTGGTGGTAAAGAATATTCATGTTCCGAGGCATCTCGTTTCACACGATCGACGAAAAGGGGCGGATCATCGTTCCGGCCCGTTTTCGGGATGCGTTGCGGGCCGATGGCGAGGACGGCGTCATGCTCACACGGATGGACGGCTGCCTGTACGGATATTGCATGTCGGAATGGCGGGCCATCGAGCAGAAGGTGCTGTCCCTGGCCGAGCAGAGCGAGACCATGCGGCGCTTCCGGCGGGTCTTCGTGGGCGGGGCCTTTGACTGCGCCCCGGATCGCCAGTCCCGGATACTTGTGCCGCCGGTGTTGCGCGGGTACGCCGGCCTGGAGCGGGAGATAGCCATGGTGGGCGTTCTCAACCACTTCGAGATCTGGTCCCAGAAGATGTGGGATATGGAAAATGAGCGGATGGCCGCGGATCTCGAGACGCCGGAAACCCGGGACGAGATCGCCCGCCTGGGGCTCTGATAATGGGCTTTACCCACACGCCGGTGATGATGGCAGAGACCATATCCCATCTGAACTGCCGGCC
>JAABTE010000040.1 GCA_011390035.1 Desulfobacteraceae bacterium
CGCCTACCGGGTGAGCCTGGCCGTGGTGGTGCTAACGCCCGTGGCCCTGTGGCGGGTTCGGGGAGAGATTTTGGCCCTTTCCCGACGGGAGGTGGGCCTGGCCCTGCTGTCCGGCTTCTTCCTGGCCCTGCATTTCGCCACCTGGATTTCTTCCCTCGATTACACCGCCATCACCAACTCCGTGGTGCTGGTCAACACCAATCCCCTCTGGGTGGCCATCTTCACGCCCTTTGTTACCGGCGAGCGGATAACCCGTATGGCGGCCCTCGGGGTGGTGGTCAGCGTGCTGGGGGGGGTGGCGATCGGGGCCGGGGATTTGGCCCTGGGCGGGCAGGCGCTGTACGGCGACGCCCTGGCGCTTGTCGGCGGGGTGTGCGCGGCGGCCTACCTGCTGCTGGGTCGGAACCTGCGGAAAAAATTATCCCTTCTGGCCTACATCCAGCTCTGCTACGGGTGCGCCGCCGTCCTGCTGTGGATCATGGTGCTGGCCGCGGGGCTGCCCGTTACCGGATTTTCCACCGGCACCATGGCCGCCTTCTGGGCCATGGCCTTCATCCCTCAGCTCATCGGGCACACCAGCTACAACTGGTCCCTGCGGTGGTTCTCGCCGAGCCTGGTGGCCGTGAGCCTTCTGGGCGAGCCAATCGGAGCCACCATTCTTGGGTTCATCATCTTTAATGAGGGGCTGACTGCCGAAAAGCTGATCGGCGGGGCTCTCATCTGCGCCGGCATCTATCTTG
Organism: Desulfobacteraceae bacterium; assembly: GCA_011390035.1. Lineage (GTDB taxonomy): Bacteria > Desulfobacterota > Desulfobacteria > Desulfobacterales > JAABSP01 > JAABTE01. The sequence continues at coordinate 741 of JAABTE010000040.1, forward strand.
CCGCGAGGGCGGAGCGACGTGGGGCGGAACGGCGCGAGGCGGGTTTGAGGCGGGCATGATGAGAACCGTTTGGCTTCGGGCGATGCCGTGGCGGGACATCCTTCAGTTGCTGGCGGTGGCGGGGCTTTTGGGCTGGGCTCTGATTCGGGGCGCGGGGGGGCTGGAGTACCACTGGCAGTGGTATCGGGTGCCGCGCTACATCTACACAGTAGTGGACGGCCAGTGGGTGGCCGGGCCGCTGCTGAGGGGGCTGTGGATCACCCTTAAAATAACCGCCGTCAGCCTGGTGCTGGCGACGGCGTTCGGCCTGGTGGCGGCCACCTTCCGACTGAGCCACTCGATTCTGGCCCGGCTCGTGGCGCGGCTTTACGTGGAGGTGATCCGCAACACGCCGCTGCTGGTTCAGCTCTTTTTCATCTATTTCGTGCTGGCGCCCGTGATCGGCATGGGGCGGTTCACTGCCGCCATACTGGCCCTGTCCCTGTTCGAGGGGGCGTATGCCGCGGAGATCTTTCGCGCCGGGATTCTGTCCATCCACAAGGGGCAGTGGGAGGCGGCCTACAGCCTCGGTTTTTCCAGGACCGCCACATACTTTCATGTGATCCTGCCCCAGGCGGTGCGGCGGGTGCTGCCGCCGCTCACCAGCCAGGCGGTGTCCCTTATCAAGGATTCGGCGCTGGTGTCCACCATCAGCATCTTCGATCTGACCATGCAGGGAAACGCCATCGTGGCGGAAACCTATCTTACCTTCGAGATCTGGCTGACGGTGGCGGCCATCTACCTGGTGGTGACAGGGTCGGTGTCCCTTTCCGTCCGATACATGGAGCGGAAGCTGCGGACGGAGAACTTCTGAGAACTTGACACTAAACCGCGTTTCCCATAAGATGGGCCACGGGATTTCAGAGGAAAAAAAACCAGAGGAACAAACCGGAGGAACAAACCGGAGGAACAAACCGGAACCATGGCAATGAAAGGATATAAAATGAAAAAGATATTGAGAAGCGGTCCCGCGCCGGCCCTGACGTTGGCCATGGCCCTTGCAACAATGATTTTGGCCTCCATGGCGCCGAACCCGGCGGCGGCGGATGTGCGTCAGCAGCTCATTCAGGAGAGCGTCATTGAAAACGTACTCAAAAGCGGCCTGCTGCGCGTGGGCATGTCCACCTTCGTGCCCTGGGCCATGAAGGACAAGACCGGCGAGCTGATCGGCTTTGAAATCGACGTGGCTCGGCAACTGGCCGAGGACATTGGCGTGAAGGTCGAGTTCGTCCCGACCAAATGGGCCGGCATCATTCCGGCGCTGCTCACCGGCAAGTTTGACGTGATCATCGGCGGCATGGGCATCCTGCCAAACCGGAACCTGAAGGTGAATTTTTCCATTCCCTACGACAACGCGGGCATGTCCATCGTGGCTCACAAGGAGAAGGCCGCCGGATTCGACGCGCTGGAAAGGTTCAATGATCCGGCCGTGGTGATCGCCGCCCGCCTCGGCTCCACCGCCGTTGCCGCGGCCAAACAGCGCATGCCCAAAGCCCAGCTCCGCCTGTTCGACGACGAGTCCCAGGCCTATCAGGAACTGCTCAACGGCAACGCCCACGCAGTGGTGGGCAACGCCCCGACGCCGGCCTTTTACGCCCTGAAATATCCGGACAAGCTGTTCACGCCCCTGTCCGGCACCTTCACAAAGGAGCCCATCGGCTTTGCGGTGCGAAAGGGCGATTTCGACACCCTCAACTTTTTCAACAACTGGATCCGGGTGAAGGAAGCCCAGGGATGGCTCCAGGAGCGCAAGCGCTACTGGTTCGAAACCCGGGACTGGGAAGACAAGATCCAGTAGGGCGGGACCGGTAAAGCCGAATCCTTTCCGGCAAAAACCGGCCCATGAAATCCAAATTGGCGAGACGCCATTATAGATTCAGCCTGTTGGACGGCATCGTTGCCCTGTTGCTGGCGGCCCTCGTGGCCCTGTTTCTCCACCGGGCGCGGGCGGGGCTTGATTACCAGTGGGACTGGGGGGCCATCCCCCAGTTCCTCTTCCGGCGGGACGCGGAGGGCGGATGGACCGCCAACGTGCTGGTGACGGGCTTTCTGACCACGTTGCGCCTGAGCGTCTGGGGCACCATCCTGGCCCTTGCCATCGGCGTTGCCATGGGCTTTGCCCGGGTGAGCCGCCGCCTCTTCAATCGGACCATCGCGGGCATTTACGTGGAGCTGATCCGCAATATTCCGCCCCTGGTGCTGGTACTCATCTTCTTTTATTTCATCAGCGGCCAGATCATGCCCCTTCTGGACGTGGACGGGTTTGTCCGCTCCCGGTCCGAATCGACCCAGGCCCTCATCGCCGCCCTGTTCGCCCCGCCCCGGCAGTTTTCCACCTTTCTTGCCGGGCTTGTCAGCCTGGCGCTGTTCGAGGGCGCCTACATCACCGAGATCGTCCGCTCCGGCATCCAGTCGGTGGAAAGGGGCCAGTGGGAGGCCGCCGCCGCCCTGGGCCTGAGCCGGGGCCAGCAGATGCGCCACATCATCGTGCCCCAGGCGGCCCGGATAGTGCTGCCGCCCCTGGCGGGCCAGTTCATCTCCACCATCAAGGATTCGGCCATCGTCTCCATCATCTCCATCCAGGATCTGACCTTTCAGGGCATGGAGCTGATGGCCGCCACCCGGCTCACCTTCGAGATCTGGATCACCGTCACCCTGCTGTATTTGGTCTTGACCCTCACATTATCGCTTGCGGTATCTCGCCTGGAGGTGTATATGGACCGCAAGGCCCGTGCTAGGCGGCGCCGAGGCAGTGGCGTTGTGACTGCTTCCAGTGTATAAGGCGTTTAATTTACAGGCAAAGCATTTAAAATGAGATGTCGGAGCCACTTACAAGCAATCAAGATATGGAATAAAAGTCATGCCAATAATATCGCTTGACCGCGCCGGAAGGGACTTGTGTCGCGGATTTTTATGCTGGACCCTGCTGTTTTTGATGCTCGTGGCCGGCGCGGCCTGCGCGGCCATGCCGAATCTTGCCGCCGTCGCCCGCATCGGTGAGGCGCAAGGCCCCGCACCGGCCAGCGCCAGGGCGAAAAAGTCGGCATCTTCCGCCATCGCGCCCGCCCGTGGCCTTCTTGCCGCGCCGTCAACTGCGGCCTCCGTCTCCGAGCAGGTCATGGCGGAAGACGCCCTGCTGAACGATCAGCGGATCATCCGGGAATACGAAGACATCATTGAGGAACTCGATTTCTACGTCAACCTGTCTCAAAAGCTGGGCATTCCCCTGGACGGCACGGAAAACCCCCGCCTGCTGGCCGCCGTGGAGGAATGGCTGGGCACCCGGTATCGCTACGGCGGCTGCTCCAAGAGCGGGGTTGACTGCTCTTGCCTGGTCCAGAACATCTTCCGGGACGCCTTTGGCATCGAGCTGTCCCGCAACTCCAGAACCATCTCTGAAAACGACATGCGGCCGGTGGATCGAGAGGCCCTTCAGGAGGGCGACCTGGTCTGCTTTAAAATCCGTAGCCGCAACATCTCCCACATCGGCATCTACCTGAAGGACGGCAAGTTCGTCCATGCCAGCCGCAGCTACGGCGTGAAGATCGAGAATCTTGACGACCCCTACTTCAGCCGGCGTTATGCCGTTGGCGGCCGGGTGCTAAACCCTGAGGGGATGGGGAGCCGGGATCAGGCCAGCCGTTGAGCCGTTGGGAGAGCCGCCATGGCCCCTCGATAAATCTTGATCAACTTTTTTTCACCTTGCTCTTCATAAGATCCGCCAGCCCGGCAAACGGGCTGTCCAACCCCTCGCCTCTCGATCCGGGGGACGGCCCTCCGTCCCCGGCGCCGGCATTTGCGTCATAGGCGTCGGCCACCTTGTCCCGGGAGTGCGCGTTGTCGTGGCAGTAGATGCACAGCAGCTCCCAGTTGCCCCCGTCCGGCGGGTTGTTATCGTGGTTGTGGTCCTTGTGATGGACGGTCAGCTCCTTTAAGCGCTTGCCTTCGAACTCGCGGCCGCAGTGGGCGCAGATCCAGGGGAACAGCTTGAGTGCCCGCTCCCGGTAGGTCTTTTCGCGCTCCATCTGGCTTTTGCGGGCATCCGAGATAATTTTCCGGTAGTTATCGTCTTGCGAAGACATGTATTGTATCCTCCTTGTTATCATGTATTTTTATGGTCTTCGATTTCTCATAAATGATTGATTATCCCTTGTCAAGCCATACTTGACGGTTATGAGACAATCTTACTTCAGGACGAATTCCAAGGATTTAAGATAAAAACGGATACATATTGACATCCCGGCCAATATCTGATTTTTTAAAGGTTCGCCATTCCGTGATGGCGGATTGGAACTGCGGGGGTCATAATCCTGATCTTACGGGCATTTTCCCATGAAGGAGGCGCGACACATGGAACTCAATCCCCTCAACGCCATCTCGCCGGTGGACGGCCGGTATCGGCGGGACGCGGCGCCGCTGGCGCGGTATTTTTCGGAGGGCGCCCTGATCCGGTATCGGGCGCTGGTGGAGGTGGAGTATTTCATCGCCCTGAGCAAGCTGAGCCTGCCCCAGTTGAAAGGGGTTGACAAAAAGACGCGCGAGCCGCTGCGGGACATCTACCGGAACTTTTCCGAGGCCGACGCCGAGGCGGTCAAGCGGATAGAGAAGCAGACGAACCATGACGTCAAGGCGGTCGAGTATTTCCTGAAGGACCGGTTCGACGCGCTGGGGCTTTCCGAACACAAGGAGTTCATCCACTTCGGCCTCACCTCCCAGGACATCAACAACACCGCCATGCCCTGCGCCCTGAAGGACGCCTGGATCGACCTGATGCGCCCGGCCCTGGTGGACCTGACAGCCGCCCTCGAGGGGCTGGCCCGCCAGTGGAAAAACGTGGTCATGCTGGCGCGGACCCACGGGCAGCCGGCCTCTCCCACCACGCTGGGCAAGGAGCTTTATGTGTTCGTGGAGCGGATCAAGACCCAGGCGGCCCAGGTGGATCGGATTCCGTTTTCCGCAAAGTTCGGAGGGGCGGTGGGAAATTTCAACGCCCATCGGGCCGCCTATCCGGCCATCGACTGGCCGGCCTTTGCCGACGGGCTGGTCAACGACGTGCTGGGGCTGCTGCGCACCCGGGTCACCACCCAGATCGAGCCTTACGACAACCTGGCCGCCTTCTGCGACGGGATGCGGCGCGTGGGCGTGATCCTGATCGACCTGTGCCGGGACATCTGGACCTACATCGCCATGGACTACTTCAAGCAGCGGATCAAGGATGGAGAGGTGGGCTCGTCCACCATGCCCCACAAGATCAACCCCATCGATTTTGAAAACGCCGAGGGCAACATAGGGGTTGCAAACGCCCTGTTCGGCCATCTGTCGGAAAAACTGCCCATCTCCCGGCTTCAGCGGGACCTGACCGACTCCACGGTAACGCGAAACATCGGCGTGCCCATGGGGCATCTGCTCATCGCCTTCAAATCCCTTACGCGGGGGATGGAGAAGCTGATTTTAAACGGTGAGAAGATCGCAGCGGACCTTGAGGCCAACTGGGCGGTGGTGGCCGAGGGCATCCAGACGATCCTGCGGCGGGAGGGCTATCCGAAGCCCTACGAGGCCCTCAAGGACCTGACCCGGACCCACGGCGCCATCGATGCCGCGGCCATCCAGGCTTTCATCGACGGGCTGGACGTGGCCGAGTCGGTGAAAACAGAGCTGCGGGGCCTGTCGCCCCATATCTATGTGGGGATTATCGATTTTTAGCCCGGACTTCAGCCGTTCGGGTCGTCTCCGGCAGCAGGATGGTGAAGGTGGCCCCGGCGCCGGGACGGCTCCGGACCCGGATGTGGCCCTTGTTGCTCTTGATGATGCCGTAAACCGTTGAAAGCCCCAGGCCGGTGCCCTTTCCCTTCTGCTTGGTGGTGAAAAAGGGCTCGAACAGGCGGGCCTGGGTGCGGGCGTCCATGCCGGCGCCGGAGTCACGCACCTGCAGGAACACATATCGGCGGTCGTTTTTTCCCGATTCGGGGATGTCTGCGATCATGCCGCCGGTGCGCACCCGAACGCGCCCACTTCCCGCTCCGATGGCGTCCCTGGCGTTTACCATCAGGTTCATGAGTACCTGTTCCATCTGGCCCGGGTCGGCCATCACGCGGCCGATGGACGGGTCCAGGCGTGTTTCCAGCGCGATGGACCGGCCGAGTACCTGGCGGAACATGTCCGCCATGTCCGTCACCAGCCGGTTCAGGTTCAGCAGGGTGGGGTGGGGCGTTTGTCTTCTGGAAAAGGCGAGCAACTGGCTGATCAGGCCGGTGGCGCGGCGCACCGCCTCGACGATCTGGCGGGCGTATTCGGCAAGGTCGGGGGCGTCGGCCAGCTTCAGGGTCAGCAGCTCGGCGTATCCCTTAACGGCGGTCATCATGTTGTTGAAATCATGGGCCACGGACGCGGCCAGTCGGCCCACCGCCTCCATCTTCTGGGCCTGGCGGAACTGGGCCTCCATCTCCCGGCGCTGGGTGTGATCCGAGAGGAAACCGTAAATCCGGGTCAAGCGGCCTTCAGCGTCGAACCGGCCCTCGGCGTTGATCTGCACCCACAGGGGCCGTCCGTCCCGGTGGCGCATGGGCATCTCGTGGTGGGTCAGGAGCCTTTTTTCCCGGAGCAGGCCGAGGAACCGATCCCGGTCCGCCGGGGCCAGATACAGGTCGATCAGCGAGATCCGGCGAGCCTCTGCCGGGGATTCGAACCCGAAGGTCCGGGCAAAGGCCGGGTTGCAGTCCAGCAGGGCGCCGTCCGCGTCGGAGACGAAATGGCCGGCCGGGCTGTTTTCGAACAGGCGCCGATACCGGGCCTCGCTGCGCTCCAGCTCCGCCAGCCGCTCCTGGAGCTGGGGGTAATGGCTCTTGCGGATGGAATGCTCTCCGAGGCCGATGAGCCGCTGGCGCAGATTGTCGGGATCGGGGGGGGCCAGAGGAGCGGGCGGGGGGCCATCCTCAGAGGGCTTCTTCATAGATGACCTCGATGTCCCGGAGGTTCGGCCGTCGCGGGTTGGTCACCATGCAGGGGTCCTTGATGGCCTTTTTTCCGAGCATGTGAATGTCATCCGGACGGACGCCCAGGTCCCCCAGGCGCCGGTCGATGCCCGCGGACCGGCGCAGATCGGCGACGGCCTGAAGAATTGCCCGGGCCCGGCTGGACTGGGCCATCCCCCTCAGATCCAGGCCCATGGCCTCGCCGATGCGGGCGTAGCGATCCGCCGCGGCGGGAAAGTTGTAGGCGATCACATGGCCCAGCAAAATGGCGTTGCACTCGCCGTGGGGCAGATCCAGAAAGCCGCCCAGGCTGTGGGCCATGGCGTGGACCGCGCCAAGAATGGCGTTTGAAAAGGCCAGCCCCGCCTCCAGGCTGCCCAGCATGATGCGGCCGCGCAGTTCCAGGTCGTCCGGCCGGGCCAGGCAGTCTGTCAGGTTGCCGCAGATGAGGCGGATGGCCTCAAGGGCGTGCAGGTCCGTCACCGGCGAGCTTGCGTTGGAGACGAAGGCCTCGATGGCGTGGGTGAGCGCGTCCAGGCCGGTGCAGGCGGTCAGGTGGGCGTCCATGGAGGCGAGGGTGACAGGGTCCACAAGGGCCACGTCGGGCACCACCGACTTGCTCACGATGGCGATCTTCACCCGCTCCCGGGCATCCGTGATGATGGCGAACTGGGAGACATCCGCGGAGGTGCCGGCGGTGGTGGGAACGCAGATTAGCGGCGGGCCGGGAACCGGCACCCGATCCACCCCCTCGAACTCGAGGATATGCCGCCCCGTGGTGCTGACGATGCCGATGCCCTTTGCGCAGTCCATGGGGCTGCCGCCGCCCACGGCCACGATGGCGTTGCAGCCCTCCGATAGATAGATCTCGGCGCCGCGCATCACTGCTTCGGCCCGGGGGTTCGGCGTGAGATCGGAAAAAAGGACATGGGGGATGCCGCACTCTTGCAGGCTCTCGATCACGTCGCCGGCCCATCCGGCGGCCATCACGCCCGGATCAGTGACCACCAGTGCCTTGCGTGCGCCGAGGTTGGCGGCGTATCGGCCGGCCAGGTTTCGTGCGCCGTTGCCGAAGATGAATTCCGGGGCGACGAATTTTCTCAGCTCGGTAAAAGGCGTTTCGGGCATGTGCCTGTCCTCATGATGTTTACCATAGAGTATTTATCCTGATGTTTACCATAGAGTATTCATCCTGATGTTTACCATAGCGTATTCATCGGGTTTTCTCAATCGTTTTTCCCACGGTGCGCCGCTTCCAACGCCTGGGCGTCCGCCGGCGGCAGAATGGCGGAAAAACAAAAGACGCTGCCTCCGCCGGGGGCGGGGGTCAGGGTCAGCTCTCCGCCCATCATCCGGGCAAGCTGGCGGCTGATGGACAGGCCAAGACCTGCGCCCTCCGGTTGTGCGCCGTTCTCCCGCACCTGGTGAAAGGGGTCAAAGATGCGATCCCGATGATCTTCCGGCACACCGATGCCGGTGTCTGACACGGTGAAGATGACGCGGTCCCTTTCCGGGGCCGCGGCAAGGGTCACGCGGCCCGATGGGGTGAGCTTGAAGGCGTTGCTCAGAAGGTTCAACAGGATCTGGCGCAGCCGGCGGGCGTCGCCGATCACCCGGGGGGGCAGATCCGGCGAGGGGGCCAGGGAGAACGCGATGTCTTTTTCCGAGGCCCGGAGGCGGTGGATGTCGGCCAGTGTGTTCAGCAGGCCGATCAGGTGGAAGGGGGCCGGGCTCAGGGTCAGTCGGCCGGCCTCGATGCGGGCCAGGTCCAGGATGTCTTCCATGAGGGCCAGCAGGTGGTCGCCGCTCTGGCGGATGACGGACGCCTGGTTGCGACGCGCCTCGGGAAGGCCGGAGCGCTCCAGAAGCCGGGCGTTGCCGAGGATGACGTTGATCGGGGCGCGCAGCTCTTGGCTCATAAGGGCCAGAAAGTCGCTCTTGGCCCGGCTGGCGGCGTCTGCTGCGTGGCGGGCCTCGATGAGCGCGTCTTCCATGCGGCGCCGCTCCTGGATCTCCGCTTCGAGCTGCCGGTTCTTTTCCGCCAGGAGCCTTTCCATACGGTGCTTGTGAAGGGCGATCTCAAGGGTTGCCTTCAGCTCTTCTTCCCGGAAGGGCTTCAGCAGGTAGGCCAGCGGACCGATGTTCCGGGCCCGCTTGAGCAGGGCGTCGTCGGCGTAGGCGGTGATGAAGATGACCGGGATGTCGTACTGGGAGACCAGCACGCCTGCGGTGTCCACGCCGTCCAGGGCGCCGGGCAGCTTGATGTCCATCAGGGCAAGATCCGGCGGCTGGCGCCGGGCCAGCTCGATGGCCAGCTCGCCGGTGGCCGCCCGCATGGCCCGGTGGCCGAGGGCCGAGAGCATGTCCTCGATGTCCATGGCGATCATCGGCTCGTCCTCCACCACCAGGATGGTCTTTTCGCTCCGTTCCCGCATGGCCGGCGGCTCCATCTTCAGCTCCCGGCTTCCGCCATCCGTATAACGAATCCGCAGCCCGGGCCCTGCTCGGCCTCCAGTGGCCCGCCAAGCTGATGGATCGCCATCTCCCGGACCATGCGCAGGCCCACGCCGCCGCCGGCGCTCGGGTCCAGATCGTCGGGCAGGCCCACGCCGTTGTCATGGTAGCGCAGGGCCACGCCCGCCGGCGGGGTTTTTTTCAGGCTCAGGCTTATGAGCGGCTCGGCCGCGGCAGCATCCGCATCGCCGGCCCGGGCCGCCGGAAAGGCGTGCTTGCAGGTGTTGGTGATCAGCTCGTTTATCACCATGCCCATGGGGATGGCGAAGCGGATGGGCATCCAGACCCGGTCGATCTCAAGATCGAACCGTATCCGCCGGTGGCCGGGGGCGAAAAGCCGGCGCAGGGCGTTGACGATCCGCTCTATGTATTCGGCCGGGTTGAAGCAGTCCAGGGTGGCAGTCTCATACAGGATCTCGTGGACGATGGCCATGGACTGGATGCGGTTCTGTGTGTCGGAAAAGATCTCAGCGGAGCCTGGGTCGTTGAACTTGCGGGACTGGAGACGCAGCAGGCTGGTCATCATCTGAAGGTTGTTTTTCACCCGGTGGTGGATCTCCTTGAGCAGGGCCTCCTTTTCCCGCAGGCTCTCCCGGAGCTTTTCCTGGGCGTGCCGGCGCTCGTCCACCTCGCCGCGCAACCGCTCGTTGGCGGAGGCAAGGTCCCGGGTGCGGACGCGCACCTTGTCCTCGAGGGATTCGGTCAGCTCCCGCAGCAGGGTCTCGTCGCGCTTTTTCCGGGTGATGTCCAGCAGCGAGCATAGGATCAGCCTATCGCCCTCCTCGGGGTGATCGATGCGGTGCAGGTCCATCCGCGCCCAGAAGTTGTGGCCCTGCTTCACCCGGAACTGGACCTCCGTGTTCTGGGGGGCGCGTTCTTCCCGGAGGCGCTTGAAGCAGGCATTGTACTCCATGAACCGGTCGTGGGGCACGAAGGACTGGAGGCGCTGGCCGATGAGTACCGGCTTTTCCAGCCCGAAATAGGCCGCGGCCATGTTGTTGATCTTTCGGATGAGGCCATCCTCCGACAACACCAGGTAGCCCACCGGCGCCTGGGAAAAGATGCTCTCCAGATAGGTCTGGGCCGTCTCCAGCCGGTCCCGCACCTGCTGAAGCTCCTCGTTTTGCAGCTCCAGCTCGATCTGGTAGATGTTGAGTTCCTCGAACAGCTTTTTTACGTCGTGCCGATCCGGATGGAAGTCCTCCGCCCCCACCGCCTCCAGAATGCGCCGGGCCTGGCGCCGGAGAATCTCGAAGCGATGGGACTGGTCTCCCTGGGCTTTTTCGCCGGTCGCGCCCGTGTTTTCCATCTGTTTCGCCTCCTTTTTTATCACGGCTTCAGGCGATCACCGGCAGGCTTGCCAGGCGGAGCCAGTAGCCGACGATCTGTTCCACCGCCGTTGCAAGGCCATTGTGGTTCAGCCGCTTGCGCACATAGCAGTTACCCCCCGCGGCATAGCACTGGTCGATATCCTCCCGCCGGTCCGATCCGCTCAGGATGATCACCGGCAGCGACCGCAGGGCCGCGTCTGCCTTGATGATCCGCAGCACCTCGTGGCCCTCGGTTCCGGGCAGGTTCAGATCCAGCAGGGCCACCCCCGGCCGGGGGGCAGATGCCGGATCGGCGTAGCCGTTTCGGCGGTACAGGTAGTCCAGGGCCTCGTCGCCGTCCCGGCAGCGCCGGATTACGAGGTCCGGGGCGGCGCGGTTCAGCGCGCGCCGTATCAGGAAAAAATCGGCGTCGTTGTCCTCCACGATCAGAATGTTGTTTTCGCTCGGCAGCGTCATGATCGCTCCCCCTCCAGAGTGAAATAAAAGGTTGCGCCCTTGTCCGGTTCCGAGGTGATCCAGATCCGGCCTCCGTGGCGCTCGATGATCTTTTTGACAATGGTCAGGCCCACTCCGGTGCCGTCGCCGAACCGTTCCGGGTGGTGAAGCCGCTTGAACAGCCTGAAGACCTTGTCGAAGTGGACCGGCTTTATGCCGATGCCGTTGTCCCTCACATAAAACACGGGCGGCCCCGACGGCGCGGCCGCCGATTCTCCGGTCTCCCACCCCGCGTCGTCCGGCCTCGCGCCGTCCGGGTAAGCGCCCACCGTCACCCGTTTTTCTGGTTTGTCATTATAGCGGATGGCGTTGGCGATCAGGTTCTGGAACACCTCCACCATCCGGTTCGCGTCGCACCGGGCAGGGGGCAGGGGACCATCCACCGTCAAGCGGACGCCGTTTTCCGAGATCAGGTGCGCGAGGTTTTCCATGGCCGTTTTCACCACAGCGGCCATGTCGGTTTCGGCCAGGTCCAGCCGGGCCCGGCCAAGGCGGGAGAACTGGAGGATGGCCGATATCTGCTCGTTCATCCGCCGGCTGAGCAGGGACAGGTGGGCCAGCATGAACCGGCCGTCCGCGTCAAAGCCCCCGGCGTAGTTGTCCCGCAGCAGGTTGGCGAAGTTGTGGATGCCCCGGAGCGGCTCCCTCAGGTCGTGGGATACCACATAGGCAAAATCCTCCAGCTCCCGGTTGCTCCGGGTCAGATCAGCGTTGCGCCGGGCCAGCATCGCCTCGGAAGTCTTGATTTCCTCATATGCCCGTCGCAGCTCCAGGGTCCGCTCGGCCACCCGGTCCTCCAGCTCGTCCCGGGCCTTGCCCAGGGCCTCCTTTTCCTGGTCCAGCTTACGGTACAGGATCTTCTGGGGCCGGATCAGGGCCGTTTCGATGATGGCCTTGTAGATGCAGTAAAAGGAGATCAGTTGCAGGTAATGGCCGATCATGTTAGACAGGTCATAGACGCTCACATAAAAGATGAACGCGATCCGGGCCC
>JAABTE010000390.1 GCA_011390035.1 Desulfobacteraceae bacterium
TCCACCTGCTCGGAAATGCCGGGAAGCCGCTCGATCAGCCCGAAGAGGCCGTCGGCGCGGTTCCGAAGGTCCGGGTGGATCGCCTCTCCGGCCAGAAGCGACAGATCCAGTTCTCCGTTAAGCGACAGCGCGCTCTCGCCCAGGGAATCGACGACCTGGGCCAGGAAGGTCTGCGCCGTTACCAGCTCCCCCGCCAGGTTCACCAGGGCGTCCAGGTGCCGAGCTTCCACGCGCGTCAACGCCCCGCCCTTTTTCTTTCGCCGCGCTTCCCACAGCTCGCTCGTGCGCCGCTGTTCCGCCAAAGCAGAATCAATGGCGGCCGGGTCCGCGCCGGCTATCTCCACGAGGATTTCTCCCAGGCGCTTCTGGCGGGCCAGGGCCGCCTCCAGGTCCCTTGCGGAGATGTCGCCACGCTCCACCAGAATCTGGCCCAGGCGCCGGTGGTCCGGCGGGGCCTTCTCGTCGTCTCCCCGGTCGATGATCTCGATGCGGGCCGCGCCCGGCTCATCCACAAAGATGAAGATATCCCGGATCGCCTCGATTCCGCGGTCCGTCGCGAGGATCGCGTCCCAGGTCAGGTAGCAGGCTTCCGGGTCCATTTCGGAAAGGGCCGGGATGCGGTTTGAATGGGGGAAGATCAGGCAGTTGCCCAGGGCGCGCAGCTCATCGAGCAGCAGGATGGGGTTGCCGCCGTTTCGGAGAAGGTCGGCGGGGGGGCGGAAACGGATGCGGTAGGTGGTATGGGCTCCGTTGTGGGGGCCGGGGGGGTGTGGTGAGTTGGCGGGGTTTTCCATGGGGGATGCGGGAGGGGGCGGGGTGGGGGTTTCGGCCGGAGGTGCTGTGGGCAGGAGACGGCGCAGTTGCGCTATGAGGCATTCACGGCGATGGCCGTTTGGGTCGCCGGAAGGGTCGGTGGCGCCGTCGTCGGTCAGGAGCATGGATTTGAGGATGTCGCCGCCGGCCAGAGTCAGGTTGATGAGGTCGCCGGTCACCGTCAGGTTTCCGGAGCGCACGGCGTCGAAGAGGTTTTCCATCTCGTGGGAAAAGGCGGCGATGGCCTCGAAGCCGAACATGGCCGCGGACCCCTTGATGGTGTGCAGCGCCCGGAAGGCTTCGGCGATCTGCTCAGCGGCGCCGGGCCGCTGTTCCAGCTCCAGAAGGGCGTCTTCCAGACGGTCCAGATGCTCCAGCGCCTCTTCCCGATAGATTTCTCTATAGCGTTCGCGCATGGATTAATGGTCGGTGTAATGAGAATTCATTGTTGGTCTCCTTTTTTCAGGGCCGCGCGTCTTCCCTCTCCGTGGTTTATCCCCGTTCTCCATCCTCTTTCCTCTTTTACTATTTTTAGCAAAAAAGCGGACGAAAGCAAATACAATTGCGGGCTTTTTTGACTTGTCATTTGAAAAAATAGGCGTAATATTGCTGATATGACTTTATCGACCGCCGCTATGACTTTATCGACCGCCGCCGACAAGCCGCGGCTGCGCTTTGCAAGGACCGACACATGAGTATACCGAAACATGAATAAAAAATATATATCTATACTGCTGATCATCGCCGCCGCGGGCTTTATCGGCTGGCGCGTTTTTCAGAAGGCGGCGGCCTCTCCGGGCCAGGGAGGGGCGCGGGGGGAAACGCCCTTGGCCGTGGTGGTTTCCCCAGTGGAGCGGGGGGATATCGCCGACATGGTCACCTTTTCCGGATCGCTGCAAGCCCGGTCCGAGTTCCTGCTGGCGCCCAAGGTGGCAGGGCGGCTAAAGCACCTGGACGTGGAGATCGGAGACGCGGTGCTGCCCGGCCGGCTGGCCGCCGTGCTGGACGACGCGGAATACAAGCAGCAGGTGATCGAGGCGGAGGCGGAGCTGGAGGTGGCCCTGGCCAACCGGGCCGAGGCCGAAAGCGTGCTGGAAAACGCCCGCCGCAGCTACCAGCGCACCCTGGCCCTGCGAAAGGGCAAGATCGCCTCGGAGTCTGAAATGGACACTGCCACCGCCCTGTTTAAGACCCAGGAAGCCAAGCTGCGGGTGGCCGAGGCCCAGATCGCCCAGAGATCCGCGGCGCTCAACATCGCCCGGGTGCGCCTGTCTTATACCCGGGTGGACGTGCCCGGAAACGTGGCGGACGCGGAGATAAGCCCGGAATCGAGTGACGCGATGGACGAGAAGATGGACGAGAAAAGGGTTATGGAAACGGTTGCCGAAACGGGCGCTGAATCGGGCGCCGCGCCATCGGCGCCGGCGGACCCGCGCTTTCTGGTGGTGGGCGAGCGGTTCGTGGACGAGGGTGCCCTGCTGTCGGCCAACGACCCCATCGTGTCCATTCTGGACATCGGCACCCTGACGGCGGTCATCCATGTGATCGAGAGGGATTACGGTCGCTTCGCGCCGGGTCTGGCCGCCCGCATCGAGACGGACGCCTGGCCGGACCGGCATTTCGAGGGCAAGGTGATGCGCATCGCCCCGGCCCTGGGCCAAAAATCCAGGGAAGCCCGGGTGGAAATCGCCGTGCCCAACCCGGATCATCTGCTCAAGCCCGGCATGTTCGTCCGGGCGCGGATCATCTTCGACACGCGCGAAAACGTGCCCCTGATCCCCGCCGGCGCGGTGGTAAAGCGCGGCGACCAGCGGGGGATCTTCCTGGAGGACCCGTCCGCGGGCCGGGT
>JAABTE010000391.1 GCA_011390035.1 Desulfobacteraceae bacterium
AAAGTCGCCGCCAGGCGCGGCTTCGAGGTGGCGGAGTGCCACACCATCGACACCACCCCCGACGCGGCCGTTGCTGATAAGAGCGCCCGCGAATGCTTTGAAAAGCTGGCGGCTGAGAAGGTGGACGGCATCTACGTGGTGCAGCAGCAGGGCGTCAACGCCCACAATCTTCCCGCCCTTTTGAAAATCGCCGCCGATCACAACATCCCCACCTTCTCCCAGAACGGCTCCCACGAGGTGAAAAGCGGCGTGTTCATGAGCATGTCCAACGCCGACCTGAAGTATTACGGGCAGTTTTTCGCCACCACCATCGCCCGGATCTTCAATGGCGAAAAGCCCCGGCAGGTTAGCCAGGTTTTCAACGCGCCCAAGCGCATCGCCCTGAACCTGAAGACCGCCGAGGACATCCGCTTCGGCGACATTCCCATCGCCGTTCTGATGGTGGCCGACGACCTTTTCGAAACGATCGAACAGCCCCAATAGCCGGCGCTCAGGGCGGAATCATCCATTTTCCACATCAACAAAAGGCGCCCGAGAGTGTTCCGGGCGCCATTATTATGAGGTTCAGCCATTGAAGTACGGAATCGGAAAACGTTTTCTGCTGCCCACCATGCTGGTGGTGGTGGTCGGCATGGGCATGATCACCGCCGTCTCCTATATCGACATGAGCCGTAATCTGGAAAAGGCCTATGACGATGAGCTGGTGCGGGTGAGCGCCTCTGTCCAGTCCACCGTAGATTTCTGGGTGGGCGACATCGCCATGAACATGTCCAACTGGAGCCGCCAGCAGGACATGCGCTGGGCCCTTCAGGATAGCCTGGTGGGGCGGCGCCTGCGGGGGGCGATCAACAGCTTTTTCACCAACCTCAAGAGCAATGCATACACAGTCATCGCCCTGCTGGACAATCAGGGAACGGTGCTGGCCGCGTCCGACGAAAAATGGCTCAACGAGCGGATGCCCGCGGTTGCGGCCCAGAAGGGCGAATCGGCCTCCGGCGTGACCATCTCCCAGGTGTACCCGGACCCGGAGACCGGAAAGCCGGTCTTCCAGATGGCCATCCCCATCCATGGCGAAGACGATGCTTCCGGAACCTTTATGGCCATCATCGATATCGGCTACTTTTCCGAAAAATTCATCCAGACCATTCGCGTGGGCCAGACCGGGCGGGTGATGATCCTGGACGATCAGGGCATCGTGATCGCGGCCGGCAAGGGCCAGGACCTGCTGAAGCCGGCGAACCCGGCCATCGTCAGGGCCATTTCCGGCCCCGAGGGGATCTCCGCCATCCGCCCCGACGGCGTGCCGGCCATCCTGGCCTTCAAGAAGGCGTCCGCGGCGGCCTGGACGATGGCCGCCATCATTCACCAGTCGGAGCTGACCGCCCCCCTTCAGCGGATGATGGCCATCCACGCGGCCATCTCCATAGCCATCATCGCCCTGGTGTGCGGCGTGCTCTACATCATCTCGCTGACCGTGTCCCGGCCCGTGAAGCGAATCGTCAACGGCCTCACCGACGCATCCCACAATATGAGCGCCGCGGCCCGTCAGATGGCGGTCACGGGCCAGTACCTGGCCGAGGGCACCTCCCAGCAGGCCGCCGCCCTGGAGCAGAGCGCCGCCTCCCTGGAACAGATGTCCGCCCTCACCCACCAGAACGCGGGCAACGCCGAAAAGGCCAACCAGTTCATGAACAACGAGGCATTCCCCAACTTTCAGAAGCTCACCGCCCGCATCGAGGAGATGCGCGAGACCATGTCCGAAACGGTCAGCGCCGGCGAGAAGTCGGCCGCCATCATCAAGAGCATCGACGAGATCGCCTTCCAGACCAACCTGCTGGCCCTCAACGCGGCCATCGAGGCTGCCCGGGCCGGCGAGATGGGCGCCGGGTTCGCCGTGGTGGCCGAGGAGGTGCGCAGCCTGGCCCTGCGATCCGCCAACTCCGCCGGCGACGCGGCCAGCCGCATCGAGGAAACCAACAAGAAGATCAACGAGATCTCCTCGCACTACAGCCTGCTCAAGGACGCCATCGACCGGAACGTGGAGGTGATGCGCCAGGCCCAGCAACTGCTCGACGACATCGCCACCGCCTCCGGCGAGCAGGCACGGGGCATCGACCAGACCAACCGGGCCGTCACAGAGATGGACCAGGTGGTGCAGAAAAACGCCACCAGCGCCCAGCAGTCCTCGGCCAGCGCCGAGATCATGCGGGCCCAGGCCGAGGAGATCACCCGGCACATTCAGGATCTGAACGCCGTCATTCATGGGGGCGGGCGGGAGGACAGCGAAAAAACGCGGCCATCCGCCATAGCGAGCCGGGGCAAGGGCCCGGATGATATCATCGGCGGCCGGGGCTCGGGTCCGGATGAAATCATAGGCCGCCGCCCGCGGGCAAAGGCGTTGCCGGAACCCAACCGCCGCACCCTGCCGGCGAGCCCGACGGGCAAGGGACAATCCGCGGCTCGCCGGGCGTTGCCCGATCCCCATGACGCGAAAACATCGCGCCGTTGATCAGAAGATTTCCCACTTCCCCATTCAGAATAGCGAAGAACCTAAAAGGAGAACATCACGCCCATGTCGCGCTGCTTCATGGAAGGAAACGAGGCCATCGCCTGGGGCGCGGCGGACGCGGGATGCCGCTTTTTCGCGGGCTATCCCATC
>JAABTE010000392.1 GCA_011390035.1 Desulfobacteraceae bacterium
GGACAAATACGAGCGCGGATTCGACCGGGTGATCGATGTGTGGGGGGCGGATCATCATGGCTACATCCCCCGGATGAGGGCGGCGGTGGCCGCAGGCGGCCGGCCGGAAGGGGCCTTTCAGGTGATCCTGGTCCACCTGGTCAACCTGCTGCGGGACGGCCGGCCCGTGGCCATGTCCACCCGGGCCGGGGAGTTCGTCACCTTAAAGGACGTGGTGGACGAGGTGGGGCGGGACGCGGCCCGGTTCATCTTTCTTACCCGCCACTATGAAAGCCCCCTTGATTTCGACCTGGAGGTGGCAAAGCGCCAGACCAATGACAACCCGGTCTATTATGTGCAGTACGCCCATGCCCGGATCTGCAGCATCCTGGGCAAGGCGGCGGAGCCGGGGGGCGCGCCGCCGCCGGCAGATTCCGCGCCGGACACGGCGCTGCTGGTCGAGCCGGAGGAGATCGGCCTTATCAAGGCCCTGGGCCGCTACCCGGAGGTGGTGGCCGGCGCCGCGGCCATGCTGGAGCCCCACCGGATCACCTATTTTCTGATGGCGCTTGCAACGGCTTTTCATCCTTACTATAATAAACATCGGGTGCTGGTGGAATCGCCGGAGCTGACGGCGGCCCGGCTGTGCCTGGTAACGGCGATTCGGAAGGTGATCCGGAACGGTTTGACCCTTCTGGGAGTTTCGGCTCCGGAAAAGATGTGATCCCTGTCCCATGGCCAGAAAGCGGCTGAAAAAGAGCCCCGCGGGCGATCCGGAGGGGCCGGGGGGCGGCGGCGAGTTCGGCGCCCTGATGGCCCGATGGGGCGGCATTTTCTGCGTGTCCGCGCTGATGTTCGCCCTGGGCGTTCTTACCGGGCGGGGCGCCATGCCGGTGAAGTTCGATTTTCAAGGCGATCTGGACGCGCGGCTGCTGACCCTGAAGGAGCGGGACCAGGCGGTCGTGGAGCAGCGGCTGCGGATGGACGCCGAGTCCCTCAAGGAGCCGCCGCCGCTGGATTTTCACGAGGCCCTCAAGGAAAACGGCGCCCCGGCCGGCCTGGCCCCGCTGCCGGGCGAGGCCCCATTTGGCAATGACCCGGAACGGGTCATAGACAACAAGACTCCCCTGTTGACCAAGACGCCGGTTCGAGACCGGCTCCGGGAAGGCGCCGTCATCGTCGAGGAAGACATCCGGCCCGCCGGGCCCCATGTCCGGGCGGCCCGGCCCAGGCCGCCGGAGCCGGCGCGGTCCCCGGTCCGGGAAGCGGTGCCGCCGGCCGCCCAGCAGGCGGAAAAAAAACCCATGGAAAGCGCCGGCAATCCAGGAGCCGCAAGCCAGGGCGGCCTGACGGTCCAGGTGGGGTCTTTCAAGGACCCGGCCGACGCCGACCGGCTGGTGGCGGCCCTGCGGGCCAAAGGGTATCCCGCCTATAAGGTGGCCGGCATTCTGCCGGAAAAGGGCATCTGGCAGCGGGTGCGGGTGGGCGGCTTCGACAGCCGGGGGGAGGCCGACAAGATGGTGGCCCGGTTGAAAAAAGACCAGTTTTCCGGCTATGTGGCCCCCCGAAACTAAAATCTGAAGGAATCGGAGCAAGACAGACGATGAAGATCAGCAAAGCGGAAGTGGAACACGTGGCGGAACTGTCCCGCCTGGATCTGGACGCGGCGGCCATCGACCGTTTTTCCGGGCAGATCGGAACGGTGCTTGAATATGTGGACATGCTCGGCGCCGTGAACACGGAGGGGGTGCGGCCCACCTCCCACGCCATCTTTCTGACCAACGCCTTCCGGCAAGACGTTCCCGCCGGCCACCTGGAGCGGGAGGCGGCCCTTTCCAACGCGCCCGAGGCCGACGGCGCCCACTTCATCGTGCCCCGGATCATCGGCGGATAGGCGGGCGCCATGAACCTGAGCCAACTGACCCTGACCGAGGCCCACGCCCTGCTGCGGAAAAAAGAGATCACCTCGACTGAGCTGACCCGGGCGGCCCTGGACCGCATCGCGGAGATGGACGGCCGGGTGGGCGCCTTCATCACCGTGGACGAAGAGGGCGCCATGGCCGCCGCGGCCGACGCCGACGGGCGCATCGCCAAAGGCGACATGACCCCGCTCACCGGCATCCCCATCGCCATCAAGGACCTGATCTGCACCCGGGGCGTGCGCACCACCTGTGCCTCGAAAATTCTGGCCGATTTCATCCCGCCTTACAGCGCAACGGTGATGGAGCGGCTTTACGCCGCCGGCGCCGTGATGGTGGGAAAGACCAACATGGACGAGTTCGCCATGGGCTCGTCCACCGAGCACTCGGCCTTTCACGTCACCCGAAACCCATGGAACCTGGACCGGATTCCCGGCGGCTCCTCGGGGGGATCGGCCGCGGCGGTGGCGGCGGACATGTGCCTTGCCGCCCTGGGCTCGGACACGGGCGGCTCCATCCGCCAGCCCGCCTCCCATTGCGGCGTGACGGGGCTCAAGCCGACCTACGGCCGGGTCTCCCGCTACGGCCTGGTGGCCTTTGCCTCCTCGCTGGACCAGATCGGCCCCTTTGCCGAAACGGCCGCCGACTGCGCCATGCTGCTCGGCGCCATCGCCGGTCACGACCGGCGGGACAGCACCTCCGTGCCGGAGCCGGTGCCCGATTATTTCAGCGCCATTGGCGCCGGCGGGGCCTGCGGAG
>JAABTE010000393.1 GCA_011390035.1 Desulfobacteraceae bacterium
CCTTTGTTTTCACTCTGCCCATTGGGCCCGAGCGGCCTATGGACAATCAACCGGAGAAGCCATATTAGGAGCGTTTTATGCCGAATGCCATCAAGCCGGAGGTGGTGACCATCCTCATCGTGGAGGATGATCCGGGCCATGCCCGGCTTATCGAGAAAAACATACGCCGTTCCCACATTTCCAATGACCTGCTGGTGATAGAAAACGGGCAGGCGGCCTCGGACTACATCTTCTGCGAGGGCCGGTACGCCCATTGCGGCCATCCGAACCCCCTGCTGGTGCTTCTGGACCTGAACCTGCCGGTCATGGACGGCGCCGCCCTTTTAAAGCGGATGAAGACCGACCCGCGCACCCGCTCCATCCCGGTGGTGGTGCTCACCAGCACGGAGGACCCCAGGGAGGTGGCCCGCTGCTACGAGCTGGGGTGCAATGTCTTTATCACCAAGCCTGTTGATTATCAGCAGTTTTCAGAGGCCATCCGGCAGCTCGGGCTGTTTCTTTCCGTGGTGGCCCTTCCAAGCGAGAAGCTGGAGGCGCTGGCGGCGGCTGAGGCGGAGGAGCGGTCATGACAGGGTTGGACACGGCGCGGATTCTCTGCGTCGAGGATGATCCGGGGGTGGCCCGTCTGATGGAAAAGCGGCTGGCCCGGGAGGGTTATCGGCTGGATCTGGCCGCCGACGGCCTTTCGGGGCTTTCCATGGCCATGTCTGGCGATTACGCGGTGCTGCTGGTGGATCAGCGGATGCCGGGCATGAGCGGCCTTGAGATGATCCGTCGGCTTTCAGAGATCGGACGCCTGCCGGTGACAATCATGATCACCGGCGCCGGCGACGAGCGGACCGCGGTGGAGGCCATGAAGCTGGGGGCCTCGGATTACATCATAAAGGACGCGGCCGGGGGCTTTTTTTCCCTGCTGCCGGCGGTGATCGAAAAGGGCCTGAACGCCTGGCGTCTGGCCGAGCGCGGCCGCCGCATGGAAACGGAGCTGGCCCGGGCGGAAAAGCTCCGGGCCATCGCCAACATGGCCGGCGGCATCGCCCATGATTTCAACAACCTGCTCACGGTGGTGCTGGGCTATATCGATATGACGGCCGAGGACGAGCGGCTCGACCCGTCCCTCCGCCCCATGCTGGGCACGGCCGCCGCCGCTTCCTTGCAGGCCCGTGACCTGATTCAGAAATTCACCCTCTTTTCCTCCGGTGGCCACCCGGTGATGCGGCGCGGCTGCATCCGGGAGCTGTTGGCGGACGCGGCCCACCTGTCGGTAAGCGGCGCCGGGGCCGCCTGCGAGCTGGATCTTGCGCCGGACATGGCCGAGGTCTTTGCGGACTCCGGCAACATCCGCCAGGTGATCAACAACCTTGTGATGAACGCGGTGGAGGCGATGGACGGCGGCGGCGTGGTGCGGGTGAGCGCCGAGAACCGGACCATCCGGGGCGAGGCCGACCTGGAGGTGGGGGGCGTGGGCCCGCCGCCGGGCCGATACTTGCGCGTGGCCATCCGGGACACGGGCCGGGGCATCCCCGGCGAACACCTGGAAAAGGTGATGGACCCGTATTTTTCCACCAAGCAGCGGGGGGCGGAAAAGGGGATGGGCTTTGGCCTTTCCACCGCTTACTCCATCATTCAGCGACACGGGGGCCACATCGCCATCGACTCGGCGGTGGGGGTCGGCACCACGGTGTCCATCCATCTGCCCGCCGCCGAGCCGGCCGAGCCGGCCCAGGCCCCCCCGCCCGCGCCGGACGCGGCCGATGTCTCTTTCGCGGGCCGTCGCGCCCTGGTGATGGATGACGAGGAAATGGTCCGGGAGGTGGCCGCCCGGATGCTCGACAAGCTGGGCATAGAAGCCGCCTGCGTGGCCGACGGCCAGGCCGCCGCGGACCGGTACGCCGAGGCCATGAGGGCCGGCCGCCCCTTTGACGCCGTGATCCTGGACCTGACGGTCCGGGGCGGCATGGGCGGGGAAGGGGCCATTGCCGCCATCCGCGCCATCGACCCGGATGCCCGGGCCATCGTCACCAGCGGCTACGGCGACAACCCGATCATGAAGAACCACCATGCCTACGGCTTCATGGCCACCCTGGCCAAGCCGTATGACCGAAAGGAACTGATCGACGCCCTGCGCCGGCTGTTTCAATAAGGAGTGATCATGTACCTTGCCATCCAGCGCATCGGCGGCGCACGCCACTACTTCATCCGGGAATCCTACCCTGAGGGCGCGGACATGCGCAGCCGGGACCTGTTCGATCTGGGCACCCGGCCGGGCCGCTACATCGTTTATCCCGGCGGCAACGCCTATTACATCCACGAGGCCCTGGAGGACGCGGTGAGGGCACTCAAGCCGGTCGGCCCGGTGTACGAGCGGCTCGAGGAGATCCTCTGGGAGTTCGTCCGCCCCGACATTCGCCACGCCCTGCGCGGCTTCCGGTCCCGGGAGCGGGCCCACCGCCGCGAGCCTGAAACCGCCGGAGCCGCCGACACAGCCGGAGCTGCCGACACAGCCGGAGCTGCTGAAACCGCCGGAGCAGCCAACACCGCCGCCGCCGACATCGACTCCGCCTGCGCCGCCGAGGCAGATGGCGCCGACGCAAAGGTCCGGGAGCGGGCCGGCGCGGCCTCCCCGCACATCTTCGACCGCCG
>JAABTE010000394.1 GCA_011390035.1 Desulfobacteraceae bacterium
TGGCGCACAAACTTGGTCCAGACATTTTTAAAAGCATCGAGCGACGAGGCCCCTTCAGGGGCCTTTCAGCTTTGCCGGGGGATTCATTCCCCGGCTTCCCAGCCTGGAACGAATTCGACGGGATGCTGCCTAATGATGGGGCAATGGATATCGACATCACCATTCTCCCTTATACCCCGTGAATCGTTTCCATGTCGGATGCCGGCGGGGTCGATGCCAGGCGGAGGGCAGGCCAGAGGATCGCCATCAGGTAGGGAAGCATCACCAGCGCCGCCATCTCCAGCAGCGCCCAGGCGGCGCCGGACGGATGGAGGCGAAGATGGGGCGCGGCCGACCCGATGGGGCCGGTCAGCCCGGCCATCAGCGCCGCGGGCCATCGGGCGCCGGGCCGGAAAAGCGCACCGTATGCCAGCGCCATGCCCGCGGCCAGCCCCGGAAGCGCGATGATCAGCCCCTGATACAGGTGCAATCGGACGATATCCATGGTACTCCACCCCAGGGCCTTTAGCAGGCCCGCCTCGCCTCGCCGGCCCATTCCTTCCCGAACGGTGGCCGCCGCCAGCAGGCAGAGGCCCAGGACCGCCGGAATGAGCGCCAGCGCCGCCAGCGCCCCGGCCTGGCCGGCCCTTGTCCGCCCCCGTCCCAGCGCCTCGGACCGGGTGGCGATCTGAACCGGCCACGGAAAGGCGTCGGCCAGGTCCGGCCGAAGGGCCTCGGCCTCTTCCGGGTGAAAGACCGTGACTGCCAGGTCCCCGGCATGGCCCTCGGGAAGGGTCAGCAGGCGACGGGCCGCGTCCGCCGGCATCAGGACCAGGTCATGGGTGGCCATATCGAATCCATGGGGCAGGCGGCCGAGAACCCGAGGTGGCGGCCCTCCGCCCCACTGGCCGGGCAAGTCCGCAACGCCCCCCCCGACAATGGCCACGTTTCCCTGCCAGTCCGTTCCGGGTTTCGTCATATTCCATTCGATTGCGGCCTTGATTTCCGGTGGGATGGCCGTCATTCCCCAGACCGTCACCGGGCCGTTGGCTCCCGCCATCACCCCCCACACCCTCGGCTGGGCGGTGGTCACGCCGCGCACCGCCAGGGCATGGGCCGCCGCCTCCGATGCCGGCATGGGCATCCAGCCGCCGGGCCCCACGCGCCGAACCACCAGGTCCGGCGCCCTTTCCAGCATGGCCGCCGTCGTGTCCGCCATAGACCGGGGCAGCAGCAGGGCAATGCCCGTGAGCATAACAATGGCCGCCAGCGCCAGCCCGCTCAACAACGCCGAAAACGGCCGCCGCCCCACCGCCAGAGCCGCCCATGGCCACATGGCATTTTTAAAAAATGGAAACATCAGAAACGGGTCGGAGGGCCGGAAGCCAAATCCACCGGCACGCCGGGATGGCTCAAAAGCGGGTGACGCAGGGGGTGGCCCGCCGGCGCAAGTGCCGGCTCGGTGATCCCCAGGGCCGCCGCCGCTTCAGCCAGCGCCATGTCCTTCGGCCGAAATGCCGAATCGATCAGAATGGCGCCTGCGCCCAGCGCCAGGACCACCATCCCAGCCGCCAAAGCCTTCCGGCATCCTTCCAGTCCATCCGCCCGTTGTTTGCCCGCCGGTTGGCTGTCCGCCCGTTGGTTGTTCGCTGGTCGGTTGCCCTCCGGCTGGTTGTTCGCTGGCTGGTTGCCCGCCGGTGGAGTGTTCATCGATGGGATGCTCACCGGTGGGATGCTCATTGCCCTCCCGCCGCCTTTTTCCCGGTAATTTCCATCCATCGCGCATCATCCATCTCGTCCAGCCGAAACACCACCTTCGTCCCATGCCGCTCCCGGAAAGCCGCCAGATCCGCCTCGTCCGCCAGCGGCACCAGCGCCGGCCCCATCGGCCCCACCACGTCCGACCCGGCCGACCAGACCGCGGTCCGGGCGTCGATGGGCCGTCCGTTGAAATAGTCCCGAACCACAGGCCGCTTCAGGTCCGACTTCCCCGCATCCAGGAAAACTTCCGGATGCATCCAGCTCCGGATCATGCATCCGGAGCCGCAAAAGTAGTAAGTGGTCCCGTCCGTCATTTCGATGGCGCCGGCGAATTTCGGGTGGTTCGCCACCTTCATGGCGCAGACCGGACATCGATCCTCAGGGCCGACCCGCGGGGCGCCGTTTTCGTCCAGCCCGATGGCCGCCGGCGCGGGACCGGCCGCCATGGCCTCCGGCGCCCAGGCGCCGATGATCGAAGCGCCGATGACCGAAGGGCCGATAACCGAAAGGCCGATAATCGAAGCGCCGATGACCGAGGCCGCCAGTGTTAAAACTAAAAGGAAGCCTACTTTTTTCATTGCATTTTTCCCTCTCCCGTGAAAGATCCCCATATCATGACGACCCCGGACTTTTCCCTGACCGCCCTTTTCCTTCTCGGCCTGCTGGGCGCGGCCCACTGCGTCGGGATGTGCGGCCCGCTGGCCGTGGTGTTTCCCTGCCGTCTCGGCGGCGTTCGGGCGCACCTCATCTATCACGCCGGCCGGATCGCCGCCTATATCGCCGTCGGCTTCGTCATGGGCGGAACAGGCGCGGGCATGGTGGGCATCGCCGTGGCCGCGGGCGGCGATCCGATGGCCTGGATCGCCCGCATACAGGTGATCCTGTCCCTTGTGGCGGCCCT
>JAABTE010000395.1 GCA_011390035.1 Desulfobacteraceae bacterium
CTGCACCGGTTATTAAAGGGCGCCGTTTACACGGGAATGGTATCGGCGGTGGGCATGGTGATCGAGCTGCACGAGCTGTCCGACCGGCTGGACGAGCGCATGGTGGCGCGGATGCTGGCGGAAGATCCCCAGCGGGACCAGGAGCGCGAAAATGTTCCGGAGACCGACGCGATGCCGGATCTGGACATGGCCACCTATCAGCGGCTGTATCGGGCGCTGGACAACTACGACGAGCGGGTCTATCAGATCCGCCTGGTGGGGCGCGTCAACCGCGCCTTTCACCGGTTGAGCAGGATGTGGGTGGTGGGCATATCTCTGAAAACGGTGCGGGTCACCGCCCGGATGATAGGAATGGGCAAGATCATGGATTTTGTTCATGAAGGCTATGTGGCCTTCCGCACCATTGACGACATCGAGCCCCTGGTGAGCGCCATCGAGGCACGGGAGCTGGCCTGGCATGAGCGGCTCTGGTCCGGGCCGGTAACGGAGAGCCCGACGCCGGAAAGCTTCGATTCCGACATCTTCAATACGGATGGGACCGAAACCCGCGCCCCCGCCGGGAAGCTTCCGGAACCGGGAAAGGAATCATGAGCATGCGGCGTGCGCTGATTCTATCCGGCGGCGGTGCCCGGGGCGCCTTTCAGGTGGGGGCGTGGCAATACCTGGAGGAGATCGGATGGGAGCCGGACCTGATCTGCGGCTCCTCAGTGGGGGCCATCAACGCTGCGGCCATCGGCTCCGGCATGTCGTCGGCCCGTCTGGCGGCGCTGTGGCGCGCCTATACCCGTCGGCGGATGTACCGCTTAACCCTCCATCGGTTCCTTCTCAGCTTCGGGCAAAAGGGCCGCTTTTCCTCCATGATGGACACCCGGCCCCTGCGGGAACTGCTGACGGCCAACATGGACTTTGCGGCCCTGCGCGCCTGCCCCAGGGAGGTGCTGATCACCACCGTGAACATTCGCACCTCCCGATTGCGCTACTTCAGCCATCGGGAGATCACCATCGATCACCTCATGGCCGCCACGGCCATGCCGCTCATCTTCCCCTGGCAGGAGATCGACGGCGATCCCTACTGGGACGGCGGGGTCATGGTCAACACCCCCATCCGGCCGGCGCTGGACCGGGGGATCGAGGAGATCATCGCCATCATGCTCTCGCCGGTGGGCTGCGGCCCCATGCCCTCAAGGTGGACCCACATGAGCCTGGCGGAACTGGTGCTGGAGCAGTTCCTGGTGGGATCATTCACGGCCATCTGCGAGGGCGGCCGTCGCCCCGGCGTCCGCATCGCCACGGTGGCCCCATCCCGGATGCTGGGGTTGCGGTCTCTTTTGGAGTTCAATCCGAAAAAGGCGGACGCTTTAATTCGGGAAGGCTATCGAAACACCCGTTCCCAGCTTCGGGATTTCTTGCGCTGAAAGGAAAATAACCATGACAAAAGATGGCCCCAGGCGGACACCGGCCCCCAAAAAGCCGGCCGGTACCGGGCGAGCGGCCGCTGCGGGAAAGCGGCCCGCCGGTTCGGAACCCCTGAAGGCGTCGGCGGTGGTCCTGCCGCCGGAACATCCCCCGCCGGAGCAAATGGATGAGACGGTCCTGGCCGCGTTTCCGGAGGAAAAGCGCTCCCTGGTCCGCATGCTGGTGGGGATGACCTCCGCGGCGGTGCGGATCGCCTCCCGAACCGGAGGCGTTTCCGCCAGGGTGGGAAAGGCGCTGACGCTTTCCCCCGACCGGCGCCGGATGCTGACCGAGGCCGGGGAATCTATCCGGGACCTGCGCCAGGTGGCGGGGCTGACCGTGAAGGAGTTGAGCGAGGCGGCCCGCATTCCGGATCAGTCATTTATAAAGGCGGTGGAAAACGGCACGGCCACCCTCTCCTTCGAGCTGATCCTGCGCCTGTCGGCCCTGCTGGCCCGGCATGATCCGCTGCCCTTTATCATCAAATACACCCGCACCTACAGCCCCGAGGTGTGGGCGGCCCTGGAAAACTGGGGGCTGGGCCGGCTGCCCCTGCAACTTGAGCGGGAGCGGCGGTTCATCAACATCTACCGCCGGCACGACGCGGCCCGGCGCCTTTCGGATGAAGGCTTCGACCGGGCGCTGACGCTCACCGCCGCCGCCTTTGAAATGGCGCTGGCGTATGCGGTGGAGGCCGAGGGCATCGAGTCGATGGATACCGACAGCCCAAGGAGGAAAACGGCCGAAAAGGACGCGGATTACATCCCCGGGGACCGGGAATAGACGTCGGACGCCAAATCAGAACGGCGGCCGGCGGACAGCTCATGAAAACCGGCCGCGGCGATCATGGCGGCGTTGTCGCCGCACAGGGAAATTGGGGGCATGTGGGGGAAAAGGCCGTTTTCCCCGGCGGCCGATTGTATCCTGGCTCGGAGGCGGCTGTTGGCCGCCACTCCGCCCGCGACGGCGATGTGCCGGCAGCCGGCGCGGCGGGCCGCCTCGATCAGCTTGACGGACAGCACCTCCACCACCGCCTCCTGGAAGCCGGCGGCGATGTGGGCCATGTGGGCCGGGTCGAGGCTTGAGGTGTTGGCGGCTTGATCATGGATGTATCGGCCGACGGCGGTTTTGAGGCCGCTGAAGCTGAAATCGTAGTTGTATTGATGGTCGGGGGCCGGCGGGT
>JAABTE010000396.1 GCA_011390035.1 Desulfobacteraceae bacterium
AGGAGGTGGAGGAGGAAGAGGACGTCACCCTCAACGGCCTCGGCTCCGTGGGCGAGGGCCTGTCCTATCGCTGGAGCCAGACCAGCGGCGAGACCGTCGATCTTGAAAACGAGAACACGGCCACGCCCCGTTTCGAGTCGCCGGAGCTGGACAACGACGACGAGGAGCTGGATCTGGTCTTTTCCCTCTCCGTCACGGACGACAAGGGCCGCCAGGATACCGACACGGTCACCATCACCGTGGTGGAAAAGGACCCCGCCTGCTTCATCCAGACGGCCGCCGGCATCCGGCCATGAGCCCGCCCAGTGGGCATCGGGCCGCGACTGGGCCAGGGGGGCGCGAGGGCAATTTTCCATCCCTTGCCGGGCAGGTGGCGGCCGCCGCCCTGGGCCGGCTGCTGCTGAACACCGCCCGCCGGTTCGCCTATCCCTTCGCCCCGGCCATCGGCAGGGGGCTCGGCGTGAGCCTGACGGCCGTTTCCGCCCTGATCGCCGTCAACCAGATAACCAGCGTTTCCAGCCTCATCTTCGGCCCGCTGGCGGATCGGCGGGGATACCGGGTCATGTTTCTGGCCGGCATGGCGGCTCTGGCCGCGGGGATGCTCGCCGGCGGCTTTTTCCCAGGATACTGGACGGTTATGGGGGCGCTGTTCCTGGCCGGGCTGGGAAAGGCCATGTTCGACCCCTCCATCCTGGCCTATGTGAGCGAGCGGGTTGCCTATGATCGCCGGGGGATGGCCATCGGCGTCATGGAGATGAGCTGGGCGGCCAGCTCCCTGATCGGCATCCCGGTTATGGGGTGGCTCATGGGGAGCTTTTCCTGGCGGGCGCCATTTTTCGCCCTGGGGGCCGCGGCCATCGCCGTGTTTGTACTCCTCTGGCGGATGATGCCGGCCATCCACACCCCCGAGATGGCCGGCCGCCGGCCCCGGGAGGGCTTTCCGGGAAATTTCCGCAGCCTGGTCCGGAGCCGGGCCGCCGCCGGATGCCTGGTCTTCGCCTTTTTCTTCAACGGCGCCAGCGACATCTTCTTCGTGGCCTACGGCGCCTGGCTGGAGGCGGATTTCGGCCTTGGCCTCGTGGCCGTGGGGATGGCCGCCACCGTCATCGGCCTCGCCGAGCTTCTGGGCGAGGGGCTCACCGCCACCCTGTCGGACCGCTTCGGTCTCCGGCAGTCCATGATCGCCGGGGCATGCCTGACCATCGCCGTTTACGCCCTCCTGCCCCTGGCCCGTGGGGGCGGCCTTTCCGCGGCCCTCGGGGCGATCTTCGCCCTGTTTCTGGCGGTGGAATTCACCATCGTCACCGGGCTGTCGCTGTTCACCGAGGTGCTGCCGGAGGCCCGGGCCACCATGATGTCCGGCTATTTCGCCTCGGCCAGCGCCGGGCGGATGTGCGGTGCCCTGGCCGGCGGATGGATATGGTCCGCCCAGGCCGACATCGGCGCCATCGGGGCCCTTTCGGCCGGGGCATGCGCCGCGGGGCTGACCGCGCTGCTTTTCGGTCTGCGCGCCCTGCCCCTCGGCCGGCGCTAACCCAATCTGCCAAAGGAGGTCCCCTGTCATGCATCGCGCCGACATCCGGAAAAAGGCGTTGAAGACCCTGGAGATCGTTCCCCCCGTCAAGGAGATTGTCCTGTCGGAGGCATCCATCGATGAAAAGCGGCGGAGCCTGCGCTATTTCCTCTCCGACATCCTGATCGCCACCTTCGAGGACGACCCGACCATCCCCCCGCTGGAATGGATACTGACCCGCAACAGCGTCAACATGTTCCGCTCCATCCTGTCCACCCGCAGCGAGCGGCTGGCCGGATACAGCCTGCTGGCCTATATCAACGATCTGATCCACCGGGAAAACCTGCGCGGGCTGGAGCGGCCCGCCCCCGGCTTTTTCGCCGAGCTGGAACACATGCTCCGGGCCATCGTGGGCCGCAGCGGCATCTATTCGGACAAGGTGCCCGCCTTCGCCCGCCGGGAGGGCCGGAAGGCGGCCCGGCTGCGCTCGGCGGACCTTTCCCGCATGTCCCGGCTTTCCAAAAAGTTCATGGCCCGCTACGCCTGCGGGCTGGACGACGCGGCGGAAAGGCGCCGGAGCCTGAACAAGGCACGCATCCTGGAATTTTTCCACGCCACGGATGTGGAATGGGAGAACTGGAAGTGGCACGCGGCCAACGTCATCCGGGACGCGGCCACCCTCGAGTCTCTGGTGGAGCTGACGGAAACCGAGCGGGAGGCCGTGCGCCTGGCCCGGGAATACCGGCTGCCCTTCGGCATCACCCCTTATTATGTCTCGCTGATGGACCGGCGGGCCGGCGCGGGCCGGGACACGGCGGTGCGGGCCCAGGTGATCCCGCCCCTGTCCTACGTCCGGCGGATGAAGGCCGGCAGGGATGCCCGGAACCATTCCGGCGACTTCATGCTGGAAAAGGACACCTCCCCCATAGACGGCATCACCCGGCGATACCCGAACATCGTCATCCTCAAGCCGGTGATCACCTGCCCGCAGATCTGCGTTTACTGCCAGCGCAACTGGGAAATAGCCGACGTGTGTTCGCCGGATGCGGCCATTTCCAGGGAAAAGCTGGACCGGGCCATCGCCTGGATCGCCGACGCGCCGGAGATCAGCGAGGTG
>JAABTE010000397.1 GCA_011390035.1 Desulfobacteraceae bacterium
GCAGGATGCCAAGGGGCACGCGGATCAGTGCCCATAGCCCCTCCGGGTCCTGATTGACCACGCCCTCCAGCGACTGGATGGCCACCTGGACCAGGGGCGTCTGCTGGTTGCCCTCCATGAAAACGCGCTGCTCCAGAACCCACTTGGACGACTCCGGGGAATGGCGCAGGGCCCAGTCCTTATAGACCTCTTCCGGCTTTGTCTCCGGCCGGCTGCGGGCTTGGTCGGCCGGAGTGGCGGGTTGGTCGGCGGCGATGGCGCAGCCGATGGCGAGGATAAACAGGAGCGACGGCAACAGAAACGACAGCCAGGCATACTTTTTCATGCGAATTCCCCCTTGGCGGCAAAGCGTGAAAATTCAAGATAATTCATCCTCATCCATTCCGTTCTAATCAATCCGGCCACCGTCCGTCAAGGCCAAACTGACCGGGCCGAACCAATTCCCGTTTGACAAGCGCCCGCCGTTGCGCTTATAACGCCGGTGACAATTAGAACGGGGGTGGCCCGCCCGGGGCCTGAGATCATACCCTTTGAACCTGATCTGGGTAATGCCAGCGCAGGGAGACACCAGAAGGACCGCCCCCCCTTTTTTTTTGATTCTCCATGACATCAGGAAAGGACTAAATCATGGACATTCGACCGGTGGGGCCGTCCGAGCGCAACCTTGGGGGCATCGACTATTTTGTGCTGTGGGCCGGGGTGGCCATCTCCCTGGCAGAGATCTGGGCGGGCGGCTTTCTGGCGCCCATGGGGTTCTGGATGGGCCTTTGGGCCATCCTGCTGGGCCATGTGATCGGCAACACATTCATGGCCCTGGGCGGCGTGGCCGGGGCCGAACACGGCATCATGTCCATGGTGTCGGTTCGGCCGGCCTTCGGCATCCGGGGGTCAAACCTGGCCGCGATCCTGAACATCACCCAGCTCATCGGCTGGGCCGCCATCATGCTGATCATCGGAGGCAGGGCCGGAGCGGCCCTGGGCCAGTCCGCGGGGGGACTGCTGGCCAGCGACCGCTTCTGGATCGTACTCATCGGCATGGGCACGCTGGTCTGGGCGCTCTACACGGGGCGAACCTTCTGGAAGGTGATGCAGACCATGGCGGTGATCGGCCTGCTTCTGGTAATCGGGATGATGACATGGGTGTCCGTGGCCGAGTTCGGCCATGGCGTGGCGGCCCCCGCGGCCGGCGGAATGCCCTTTATGGTGGGGCTGGATATCGTGATCGCCATGCCCATCTCCTGGATGCCCCTGGTGTCCGACTATTCCCGCTTCGCCAGAAAGCCCGGGCCGGCCTTCTGGAGTACCTGGTGGGGGTATTTCATCGTATCTTCCTGGATGTACGCGCTGGGCCTGCTGGCCACCCTGGTGACGGGGGAGTCTGACCCCGGCATGCTCATCCTCCAGACCATGGGCCGCATCGGCATGGCCGTTCCCGCTCTTATCATGGTGGTCTTTTCCACCATCACCTCCGATTTTCCCGATGTTTACAGCGCCACCTGCTCCATGCTCAACATCTCCCGGCGCATCGGCGCAAAGGCCATGATGTGGATGGCCGGCGGGCTGTCGATCCTGGTGGCGCTGGTCTTTCCCATGGAGCGGTATGAAAGCTTTCTGCTGTTCATCGGCGCCATGTTCGTGCCCCTGTTCGGGGTGGTGCTGACCGATTACTTTTTCGTGCGGTGGCGGCAACTGGACATGGCCGGCGTGATGGGGGAAAACAACGCCTACTGGTATGTCAAGGGCGTCAATCCCATCGCCATCCTCTGCTGGGCGGCGGGGTTTCTGACGTTCGAATGGGTTGTGTGGACGGGGTATCCCATCGGCGGGTCGCTGCCGTCGTTTCTGGTGGCGGGAGCCTTGTATTTCATCTTGATGCCGGCGGTGGGCAGGGGGCCACGGGTGGCAAGGTAGGCCAAAAAGAAGCATAACAGCCACAGGGATCTTGGGGAAGAAGCGAAAGGTTGGGCGGAACGGCGCGAATCACCATGTAAAACCACAGGGATTTGGTATAAGAAGGGACTTTGATATCCGGACCGGTAAGAATCCCTTCTTATCCAAAATCCTTGTGCTTGTTCAGTCCACCGGCAACTCGCAGCTATCCGAGGACTTCCGGGCCTCCACATAATGGGCGGCGGCCAGGGCGGCGGTGGCCCCGTCGCCCGCGGCCACCACGATCTGGCGGGCGTACTTGTGCCGAAGGTCTCCGATCACATAGATGCCGTGCATGTCGGTCTGACAGCGATCGTCCGCCAGCACATAGCCCTCCGCGTTCATCCCGATGCCCTTGGGCACCAGACCGTTGTTGGGCGAAAAGCCCACGAACACGAAAACCCCGTCCGTTGTCAGCTCGCGCTCCCGGCCGGTTTTCACGTTTTTCAGATCCACGGCATACACGCCGCCCTCGTTGGATTTTATGGCGGTGGGAACGGTGTCCCACACCATTTCCACCTTGCACTCGGCCTGGAGGCGCTTTTGCAGGATCATGCTGGCACGCAGGGCATCCCGGCGATGCACCATATAGACCTGTTTGGCCAGCTTGGCCAGGTACAGCGCCTCCTCGGCGGCCGTGTCGCCGCCGCCGATGACCACCACCGTTTTATT
>JAABTE010000398.1 GCA_011390035.1 Desulfobacteraceae bacterium
ACCTGCTCTATGCTTTGGCCGTCCGGCTGCATGCCGAATGCGTTCTGGTGCTTTTCAAGATCGCGGAAAACACCCGCCGATCGTAGTTTTAACGATGATAAAAGGACAACGCCCCTTGATTTTTGCCCCCATTTCATGGCACAACCACAAGACGGGTCCCCTTCGGGCGACGGCGCGACGCGGAAACGCGGGAAGGGCCGGCGCATGAGCCTGCGGGACACAACCTTTATCGTTAATAAAAAGGCCGGCTTTTTCAGCCGGACCGAGGATGGCGGCCGCCGGTTCAGTGAGGCCGTGAACCGGTTTTTTCCCGATGCCCGAATCGTATGGATCGGCGGGGAAAAGGGGCCGGAGGCCATCGAGGCGGCCATCCGTGAAACGGAGCGGGTGGTGGTGGGATGCGGCGGGGATGGCACCATTCATCTGCTGGCCAATTCCCTTGCCCGCCACCTTCGCCAGGGGCGGGATCTTGCCCTGGGGGCGCTGCCCATGGGCACCTTCAACCTCATCGCCCAGGATCTGGGAATGCCGCTGGAGATCGAGGACGCCGTGCGGGCGCTGTCCCGGGCCCGGACCCGCCGCATAGACGTGGGAGACATGAACGGCCGGATTTTTCTCCACAATGTGTCTATTGGAATGCATCGCATCACGGTGGAGACCCGGGAGCGGGTTCAGCGGGAGCTGGGCATGGGCAAGAAGGCGGCGGCCGCCTACGCGCTGTTCAGGACCTGGCTCCGGCCGCCCCTGATCTCGGGCCGGTTCCAGTCGCTCCAGCGGTCGCTGGAGATCCGGTCGCCGGCGATCTTTGTCGGCGTCAATCGTCATGATACCCGGTTTTTCTCCATGCTGCGCCGCCAATCCCTGGACGATGGCTTCCTGACGCTGTTTTACGTCAAGGAGGTCAAGCCGCTCAGGATGCTGAAGCTGGCGGCCCAGGTGCTGGTCGGCGGCCGCATGGGGCAGATCGGCGCCATCGAAAGCCACTGGATCCGCGAGTCCTTCACCATCCAGGGCCGGAAGCATCGTCTCAAGCTGGTGGCCGACGGCGAGTTGCTGCGGGAGCCGCCGCCCCTGGTGTTCCGGCCCCGGCGGCACTTTTTAAAGGCCCTGGTGGCCGATGGCGCCCCATGAAAACCATTGCCCACGTCTCGGACATCCATTTCGGCAGGGTGATCCCCGATGTGGCCGAGGGCCTTCTTCGCAGCCTGGCGGCAATGAAGCCGGACCTTGTCGTGGTGAGCGGCGATCTGACCCAGCGGGCCAGAAACGGCCAGTATCGGGCGGCCGGGGCGTATCTGAAGCGGATTCCGTTCCGCAAGATCGTGGTGCCGGGGAACCACGACGTGCCCCTTTATGACGTGACACGGCGGTTTCTGCGGCCCCTTGCCCGCTATCATCGCTACATCACGGACGATATGGCGCCCTTTTACCAGGACGACGAGATCGCGGTGCTGGGCATCAACACGGCCCGGTCCCTCACATTTAAAAACGGCCGGATTTCCCTGTCCCAGGCCGAGCTGATCCGGGATCGGTTCAGTGCTGTTCCGGACAATGTTTTTAAGGTGCTGGTGACCCATCACCCCTTTCTGCCGCCGCCGGGAAAAAAGCGGATGCCCCTTGTGGGGCGGGCGGAAACAGTGCTGCGAATGGTGGAATCCTGCCGGCTGGATCTTTTGCTGTCGGGTCATTTTCACATGAGCTACGCGGGAGGGTCCCATTCGGTTTACCGGAGCCTGGCCCGCTCCGTTCTCGTGGTCCAGGCCGGCACGGCCACCTCGTCGCGCATCAGAAAAGAGGCCAACGCCTTTAACCAGATCCTTATCGATCCGGCCCGGGTGACCCTGAAGGTGAACAACTGGAACGGCGGGGGCTTTGGCGTGGAGCGAATCGAGCATTATACCTACAACAGTCAGGGCGGGTGGGATCTGCCGGCGGTCGGTTTCGTGGCCGGGCCGGATGGCGCCCTGGACAGAAAGGAGCCGGGGCGATGAAGCGCATCCTGCTGGCGGGCCTTTGCATGTGGTTGTCCATCTTCGGCGGCGTCGCCATGGCCGCGGATTTCACACTTCCCCCCGTTCTCCGGCAGCCGGATCGGCTGTCTGCCATGGGCCGAGTCCATGTCTCCGAGTTTCGCCTCTCCGGAAACACCGTTTTTTCCAGGGAGGATCTGGCGCCCATCCTGTCGGAATACGAAAACCGCCAGATCACCGCCGAGGAGCTGCACGAGCTGCGCAACCGGCTCACCCGTTTTTATGTGGACGCCGGATACCGCACCTCCGGGGTGGTGATTCCGGACCAGACGGTGAAAGACGGCGTCATAGACCTGACTGTGGTGGAGGGGAAGCTGACGGAGATCAACGTGACCAGCGACGGCCGGCTTCGGGACCGCTACATCAAAAGCCGCATCGATCCGGGCGGCCGCGAGCGGCGGGGGCCGCTCAACGTGATCCGAATGCAGGAGGGGCTCAAGATCCTCAAGCAGGACGCCCGGGTGGACAATGTAAACGCCACCTTGAAGCCCGGCCTCCGTCAGGGCGAGGCGACCCTTGATGTGGCCGTGGACGAGGCCCGCCCCTACTACCTCACCCTCGGGC
>JAABTE010000399.1 GCA_011390035.1 Desulfobacteraceae bacterium
ACCAGCGGCGCGGCGGTGGCATCCCGGACGGCGGCGGCCAGATCCGCGTAAATCGAAAGATACCCTTCCGGCGCTGTCAGGTCCGTGTTATCGACATTCCGGATGGAGATGCCCACCACGTCCGGGGCAAAAGCTTCGATCTCGGCGGCCAAGCCGGCCCGATCCGTCCGGTTCATGTCCACGATGCGGACGGCGTGGGCGTCCCGGATGGCCCCGGCCACATAATCTAGCCCCAAAGGATAGACCGGGTAGGGCCGGATCAGGGTGTTGCCGGAGATCAGCAGCACTCTCATGGCGTCACGGAAATGGCGGCCAGCCCGTCGGCCGCCACATTGACGATCAGGATGCCGCGCCCCGCAAGATCGATCTTTTCCCCGCCGGCCACCGCCCCCGGAATCCGGCCGCGCCGAACCCAGGCCACCGCAAGAGCCGCGGCCACAGCGGACGCGGTGGCAAACTGGCCCACGCATCGGCGGTAATCGATCAACGGCCCGGCAAAAGCGGCTCCGGAGACAAACTGGCGAAGCAGTTCCTCCCCCTCCGCCCGAAAGGCTGCGGGAATGCCGGCCATCAGAGCGCCATGGCGTTGGCGGATCACTTCGGCGCCCCCAAGGGAGGCGATCATTCGGGCGATAACATTCTCCGATAATCCGGCATCCGATAATCCGGCAAAAAATGGCATCTCGATCCAGATGCCCGGCCCATGTCCATCCTCCGGGCGGCCCAGCACGAAGGCGGCGCCGCCGTCCTCGGCCCCCTCATGGGATGCGTCGAAAAGCGGGGAAAATTCCGCATGATGCTCATCCGCCGCCGCCACCAGGCTGGGCCCGGCCGCCCGGCCGCCCAGAAGGCCGGCGGCCATCAGGGCCTGTTCAAACGCCATGTCCGATCCGCCCAGTGCCAGATTCGGCCCCCGGATATCAAAGCAGATCGCCATGTGGCCCGCCGGCGCGTTATGCACCGAGCCGATGAAATCGGTGGGGCCGGCGAATTTTTCCTCCGTCCTGTAAAGGCCGGCGATGAAGTCGTGGGTCTCGCTCAACGGCCCCCAACCGGTGCCCCAGAAGATGGCCCCCGGCGACGGCGCGTTTCCGGCATCGGCCATGGCGGCCGCGGATAGCCCCAGGGCCATTCGGGTCAGGCGCTTCAGGCGCCGAAGATCCCGATAGCGCAGATCGCCGACGCACGCTTTGATATCGCCGCATCCCCGGCAGTGGCCGGTCGTTTCCAATCGCTCCATGGTGGCATGGGTATCCCCCGCGCCCGTGAAGCACGCGGCACCCAAAACACGGAAAGGGCCGGTTCCCGATCCGGAAACCACCGGGACGGCAGGCGACACCGCAGTCCCGCAACCGCCGTCAGCCCTCTGCTCCAGTCCCTTCTCCTGCCCCCGCTCCCGTCCTGGCTCCTGTCCCTGCTCCTGCTCCTGCTCCTGTCCCTGTCCCTGCTCCTGTCCCTGTCCCTGCTCCTGATCCTGTCCCTGCTCCTGCCCCAGTCCCCTCTCCTGCCCCAGATCCCGCCGCCGATCCAAATCCCAATCCCACTTTCCATCCCGCTCCCGATCCACCCGGCCGAGTACCAGCGCGGCATTGTTGCCGCCGAACCCGAAGGAGTTGGAGAGCGCCGCCTTCAGCGCCCGCTCCCCGGACACGGGCACCGGCACAAACCCGATCTCGGGATCGGGCGTGCCGCATCCCGGATTGCCCGGGATCCACCCATGCGCGAGGCAGTCAGCCGCCAGCGCCGCCTCCACCGCGCCGGCCGCCGCCAGTGGATGCCCGGTGGCGCCCTTTATGGATGAAATGGGCGGCAACGCCTCGCCGAAAACCCGGCGGATGGCCCGTGCCTCCGCCAGGTCGTTGTCCGGGGTGCCCGTGCCGTGGGCATTTATGTAATCGATGGCCTCCGGTCCCACGCCCGCGTCCGCCAGGGCTCTTTCCATGGCCTCGGCCGCGCCCCGCCCCTCGGGGTGAGGCGCCGCCGGGTGATGGGCATCGCAGGACAAGCCGCCGCCCAGCAGCTCGGCAACCGCCCCTGGGGGCGGGGCGTCCGCCGCTACAAGCATCAGCATGGCCGCGGCCTCGGCAACGGCCATTCCCCGACGGGCAGCGTCGAAGGGCCGGGGACCGGCCTTGTCCACCAGTTGCAGCGCATTGAATCCGTAATAAGTGAGCCGACAGAGCGAATCGGCCCCGCCCGCCATGATCCGCCGATAGCCCCCTGTCCGCAGCATCTCCATCGCCAGAACAATGGCCGCCGCCCCGGACGAACACGCCGTGGATACCGTCAGCGCCGGCCCGACGCACCCCACCCGCCGGGCCACATGCGCCGCCACCGTGCCGGCCGCGTGGAACCGGTAGGCCGACGCATCCCTGCATCCGTCCTTCAACAGTTGCTCGGTGGTGGTCATGCCGCCGGTGGTCACTCCCAGGATCAGGGCATCCGGCGGCCCATCCGCCCCGGCCATTGCCTGAAGGGCCGCCACCTCCGCCAGCCGATGGGCCCGGGGCGGAAACAGCGGGTCCGGACGGGCATCAGCCACCTCCCCAATCGGCAGGGCATCGGCCACCTCCCCCACAGGCAGGGGATCG
>JAABTE010000004.1 GCA_011390035.1 Desulfobacteraceae bacterium
ATCAGGGGCGGGCCTGTTCCAGTCGAAATACCCATGATCGGAACGCCCGGGGTCGGAACGCGCCGATGGCTCCCGGGGCGAGCCCTGCGATGGATCGCCGTCCGGGCCATCCGGCGCGTCTTCCGCCTCCGAGTCCTCCGCCTCCGGATCCTCCGCCTCCCAGCCCTCCTCCTCCTCCGAATCCTCCGCCTCGGCGTCGGTCAGAAAGGCGATGCAGTCGGGCAGCCGGTCCAGCTCGATGTATTGGATCATCTCATCCTGTTCCATCATGATGCCGCCCAGATAAGGCGCCGTTTTGGAGCGGATGCCCGCGGGGATGAAGTCCTCCGGTCTCTTTTTTATCGTCTCGGTCACCCGCTCGGCGATCAGCCCAAGGACGTGGATCCTGTTCCGGCGGCGGTAGTCCACCAGGATGATGCGCGTGGACAGCCGGGGCCGGCTGGGGGCCCCCTGGATCAGCACGCACAGGTCGATCACCGGCACGATCGCCCCCCGATAATTGAAATAACCGGCGAAATAGTCGGGGGAATGGGGCACTCGCTTGAGCGTCACCATGGGAGCGATCTCGCGGATTTGATCGCATTTTATGGTGTACCTTACGTCGTTTATTGTAAAAAGTAGCGTCAGCATCTCAAAATTAAGATATCATTGATAAATAACTGTGACAATTGCTTGTACCGCATTTTCGCCGAATCTGCAACCTCATCTTTGGGACAGGCGAGGGGAAACTTGCAAAAAACCTCAAAATCGTTTAATGCCCTTATGGAGAAAGGAAGGCGAACATGAGATACAAAGTCATGCTGCGGGACAACATGGCGCCCGTGGCAAAACAGATCCTGGAGGCCACCGGAGAGATATCGGTGGTGATCGACAACGACAAGGCCACTGCCGATCCGGCCGCGCTGGCCGGCATCATCGGGGAATTCCACGGCCTGGCCATCCGGGGCGCCACAAAGGTGACCGAGGCGGTGCTGGCCGCCGCCCCCGTCCTGAAGGTGGTGGGCCGGGCCGGCATGGGGGTGGACAACGTGGACATCGCCGGGGCCACCCGGCGGGGCGTGGTGGTGATGAACGCGCCTGGGGGCAACACCGTCACCACCGCGGAACACGCCCTGTCCTTGATGCTGTCCCTGGCCCGGAACATCCCCCAGGCCACGGCCTCCATGCGGGCGGGCAAGTGGGAGAAAAAGAAGCTCACCGGCGTGGAAATCAGCGGAAAAACCCTGGGGGTGGTCGGCCTGGGCCACATCGGCCGGGTGGTGGCCCAGCGGGCCAGGTGCCTGAACATGCGGGTGCTGGCCGCGGACCCCTACGTCACCCCGGCCGCGGCCGCGGCCATGGAGGTGGAAAAGGTGGAGATGGACGAGCTGCTGGCCCGGTCCGACTTCATCACCCTCCATGTGCCCCGGCTGCCGGAGACCGCCGGCCTGATCAACGCCGAGACCCTGGCCCGGACAAAGCCGGGGGTCCGGCTGATCAACTGCTCCCGGGGGGAGGTGGTGGATCTGGAGGCCCTACACGCGGCCCTGGAATCGGGCCATGTGGCAGGCGCGGCCCTGGACGTGTTTCCCAGCGAGCCGCCGGACCCGGGCCTGCCCCTGCTGAATCACCCCAAGGTGATCCTCACCCCCCACCTGGGGGCCGCCACGGACGAGGCCCAGATCAACGTGGCCCGGATGATCGCCCATCAGATCGCCGAATACCTGCTGTCCGGCGCCATCATTAACGCGGTCAATTTCCCCTCCATTCCCGCCGATGTGATGGAAAGCATCCGGCCCCACCTGGGCCTGGCGGAAAAGATGGGCGCCATGATGGGCCAGTTGATCCGCCAGCCCCACGACATCACCATCACCTACAGCGGCAACATGGCCGAGCTGGACACCCGGCCCCTGACCCACGCCGCCCTCAAGGGCTTTCTCGGGGCCTATACCGACACCCCGGTCAACTACGTCAACGCCCCCGCCCTTGCCGCGGACAAGGGCATTCATGTGCGGGAGACCAAAAGCGGCGCCCGGGGGGACTTCACCGGCCTGATCCAGGTGCGCCTGGAGGGGTGCCTGACCCCTCCAGGGGAGATCTGGGGCACCCTCTACGAGGGCCGGTATCCCCGGCTGGTGCGCATCGGCGACATCTACATGGACGCCATTCCGGAAGGCTCCATGATCGTCATCGAGAACATCGACCGGCCCGGGGTCATCGGCAACGTGGGCACCACCCTGGGCCGGGGAAACATCAACATCGGCCGGTTCCAGCTCGGCCGGCGGGAGGACCGGGCCATCTGCATGGTCAACATCGATTCGCCGGCGGACGAGGAGATCCTGGAACAGATCCGGGCGCTGCCCAACATCGTCTCCGCCCGCCAGGTTCACCTGGGATAAGCCAAGATGGTCGAACCCCGGCAGATCGATGAATCGGCCATCATCCTGGTGGCCGATGACGAGGAGGACATCCGGGACATCCTCGGCCGCATCCTGACCGACGCCGGATACGACGTGATCCTGGTGGAAGACGGCCAGGCGGCCGTGGCGGCGGCAAGGGTGCATCCGATCCACCTTGCCATACTGGACATCCAGATGCCCCGGCTCAACGGCATCGAGGCCCTGCGGCAGATCAAGTCCATCGATCCGCAGATCCAGGTGCTGATCATCACCGGCAACGCCAACCTGGAAAGCCTGCGGGCCACCATCGTGGAGCTGGACGCCTTCGACTACATCCTCAAGCCCTTTCACCGGGAGGAGCTGCTCCACACGGCCCGCAACGCCCTGGCCAAGCGGGCCTACCTTAAGACCGCGCCGGAGCCCTCCGGCGCCGCGGACCGCATGGCCCGGCTGGAGGCCGACCTGGAAGAGCGCACCCGCCAGTACCGGGAAAGCCAGATCCAGTACCGGGAGATCGTGGAAAACTCCGGCGACGGCATCCTGATTCACCAGGACGACCGGCTGGTCTTTTCCAACGGCAACATGACGGCCCTGACCGGATATGCCGCCGAGGAAATCCGGCGGGTCTCCTTCCGGCGCATGCTCCATCATGAGGACCGGGAGATGGTGATCCGCCATTACCAGGCCGTGCTGCATCGCCGGCCCTGCCCGACCGTGTGCCGGTTCCGGTTTCTGCGCAAGAGCGGCGATCCGGTCTGGATAGAGGCGGGAAACCGCCGCACCCTTTGGGACGACCGGCCGGCGGTGCTCAGCTTCTGCCGCGACATCGCCGAGCGGATGGCCGCTGAAGCGGCCCTGCGCCGGGCCCACGAGGATCTGGAGGACCGGGTGCGCCAGCGCACCGTTCAGCTCAGCCGGGCCAACGCCCGCCTTAAGGAGGAGATCGCCGAGCGCCGCCAGATCGAGGACTACTTAAAGAGCCTGCTGAAAAAGCAGGAGATCAACATCCACCTGGCCAAGCGCATCCTGCACCTTATAAACGGCCGCCCCGAGCGCCACATCCCCCTGTCCGGCGGCAGAAGCCTCTTTCTGGACGTCATCTGCCTGCCCTGCCTGGCCGAGGGGGGGGATCATTTCTTCGCCCGAACCTACCGGGGCCCCGCCGGCGACCGCACCGTGATCAGCCTCAAGGACCAGTCGGGCCACGCGGTCAACTGCGTGCTGCGCAGCATCGCCACGGACATGATCCACCAGGCCCTGCTCAAGTGCCGGGGCGATGCCGACGTGGAGACATCCACCCGTCTGCTAAACGACCTGATCTGCCGGTCCGACCTGTTCCAGCGGGAGGATTTCGCCACGGCCATCACCGCCGTCCTTCACCACCGGGACGGCGTTCTGCGATACATCTCCAACGGCCATCCGCCCTTCCTGCACATCCGGGGCGATCAGGCGCGCCTGATCCCGGACGCCGCCGAGCCCGCGGCCAACATTCCCCTGGCCTGGCGGCCCGACGCCCGCTTTCGGGCCGACAGCCTGACCCTCGAAACCGGCGACCGGATCATCTTTTTCACCGACGGCCTCAACGAGATGCCCCACCTGCATCGAAACGAGATCCTGCGCCTTGCCGACCTGCGGGACTGGGTTGCGGAACAGATCCGTCGGGAGCCGGCCCTTCCCGTGCATCGCCTGATGGACCGGCTGCTGGCGCACCTGATCGCCCACAGCGGCGTCACCGCGTCGGACCGGGCCACCACCTCCGGAGACGACGTGACCCTGCTGGGCCTGGAGGTGGAATCGGAGGATTTTCCCGACGCCATGGAAATCCGGGGCGCCGATTCCCGATCCCTTTCCAGGGCCATCGCCGGCCTGTACGCGCGCATCGCCGGGCAGTGGGAGCGGGCCGGCTTTGTCAACCCCGAGCAGCGGCTCTACGCGGTGCTGGAAGAGACCATCTGCAACGCCTGGCGCCACGGCGGAAAAATGAGCCCGGACAAGCCGATCCTGGCGCGCTGGCGCATGGGCAACGACTTTGTTCTGGAGGTGTCCGACGCCGGAGACGGCTTCGATTTCGAGGCCATCCCCGACCCGACCCGGCGGGAAAACATCCTGAGCATCACGGGCCGGGGCATCATGCTCATCCGCCATTTCGCCGCGTCGGTCCACTGGACGGAGGGCGGCCGCCGCATCCGGGTGAGCCTGCCGGCGGATGATCCGCCGCGATTCCGGGAAAAGACGCGGTCCGTGGCAGAAGCACTTGACCTGTGGGATGCGATCCATTAAAATCAGAAGTTGGAGAGAAGTGCGGTTTGGTTTCCAAAACATTCATCCTATTGGGGAAAGATTCTAAAAACAATGGAGATCCGCGCCAGTCAGGAAGGCGGAACGGCCCGCATGTCGCTTTCCGGCAAGATCGATGAATACGGCTCCGAGGAACTCAAGCGCCGCTTTTACGAACTCCAGCCGGCCACAGTTTCGGAGTTGGTCCTGGATTTCAAGGGCGTAACCTATATCGGCAGCGCCTGCATCGGCAAGCTGTTGCTCTTTTACAAGGAGATGTTCGATGTGGACGGCAAGATTCGCATCATCAACGCAAGCCCTTCCGTTTACGAAATGCTGAAGGTCGTCAAGCTCGATTCCATCATGAGCGTTTCCGCCGCCTGAACACTGTTCCAAGCCATTGACCGCCGTCCATAAAAAG
Organism: Desulfobacteraceae bacterium; assembly: GCA_011390035.1. Lineage (GTDB taxonomy): Bacteria > Desulfobacterota > Desulfobacteria > Desulfobacterales > JAABSP01 > JAABTE01. Next base: position 5,077 of record JAABTE010000004.1, read on the forward strand.
CTTATAGAAGGATCAATCCGCCGGCACTCGCCGGCCGGCAAACACATGATCCATGAGGGAGGACAGGATGGCGATCAATGCCCGCATTTTATGGATGGTATCCCTTTCGCTGATCTTCACCTCGGCCGTTGTCACCGTACTCACGCTCTTGCAGATAGGCCGCGCCGGCGATACGGTCACCGCCCAGCTCGAGGAGCTGGCCGCCCACCAAATCCGCAAGCTGAAGTCCGACGGCGAGGCGCTGGCGGAATCCTACCGCCTGGAGCTGATGGATCGCAAAAAAGAGTACCTGCGCTCCCAGGTCCAGACGGCCACCAGCGTGCTGGAGAAAGCCTACGCCGACGCCCATGACACGGCAAATCTCCAGGAAGCCTACCGGGAACGGCTCCAGAACGCCCTGGACACCGCCTTCGGCGTGCTGGAAGCCGCCGACCGCATGGAAGGGCTCACCAAGGCCGAGCAGCAAGCCCACGCCGCGGCCGTCATCTCCCAACTGCGCTACGGCCCCGAGGGCAAGGACTACTTCTGGATCAACGACATGCGCCCCGCCATGGTCATGCACCCGTACAAGACAGAGCTGGACGGCCAGGATCTGACCGACTACGCGGACCCCAACGGCAAGCATCTGTTCGTTGAGTTCGTCAAGGCCGTCCGGGACAACGGCCGGGGGTTTGTTGACTACCACTGGCCACGGTACGACGGGGACGCTCCCCAGCCCAAGCTGTCCTATGTGCGGCGCTACGCCCCGTGGGACTGGATCATCGGCACGGGGGTCTATCTTCAGATCGCCGAGTCCCGGCTGAAGGAAGACGCCGCGGCCATGATCGCCTCGCTCCGCTACGGGCCCGAGGGCAAGGACTATTTCTGGATCAACGACATGCGCCCCGCCATGGTCATGCATCCGTACAAAAAGGAACTCAACGGCGTCGACGTGACCGACTACGCCGACCCCAACGGAAAACACCTGTTCATCGAGTTCGTCAAGACGGTTCAGGCCGACGGCGAGGGCTTCGTGGACTATCACTGGCCCAGGTACGACGGGGACGATCCCCAGCCCAAGCTCTCTTTTGTGAAGGGCTTCGCCCCCTGGAACTGGGTTATAGGCACCGGCCTTTACATCGACGACATCGCGGCCCTCATGGCCCGGCGGGCCGCGGCCACGGAGGCCGGCGTCACCGCCTCCATGGCCCAGTTCAACACCCGGATCGCCGACGTGGAAACAGAGGTGCGCCGGCGCATCCGGGGGGTGGTTATCTGGATAATCGGGCTGACGGCGGGCGTTCTGGCCATCGCCATGGCCCTGGCCGCCTGGCTCACCCGCCGCTCCATCACCCGGCCCATCAACCGGGTGATCCGCGGGCTGTCGGACATCGCCCGGGAGCTGACCGCCGCAGCGGGCCAGATCGCCGGGGCCAGCCAGTCCACCGCGGCCAGCGCCGGCAGGCAGGCAGCCTCGGTGGAGGAATCCTCCGCGTCCCTGGAACAGATGGCCGCCATGAGCCGGCAGACCTCCGAGCTGACAAAGGGCGCCGAGGAGCTGATGCGGGACAACATCGAAAAGTCGGCCCGCTCTCTTAAAACGCTCATGGAGCTTTCAAGGAGCATGTCCCGCATCGAATCGGAAAGCGACGCCATCTCCAAGATCATCAAGACGGTGGATGACATCGCCTTTCAAACGGGCCTTCTGGCCCTGAACGCCGCGGTGGAGGCGGCCCGGGCCGGAGACGCCGGGGCCGGGTTCGCCGTGGTGGCCGAAGAGGTAAAGCGCCTGGCCCGGGACACCATAGCCGCGGCGGACAGCACCCAGAGCCTGTTGACCGGCAACCTGGAGCAGGTCAGCAAGTCTGCCCAGGCCATCAGGGACATCTCTCTGGATTTCACCGCCATCATCGAGTCGGCCACCATCCTGGGGGAAAAAACCAGCGCCATCACCACGGCCAGCCAGGAACAGGCCAGGGGCATCGACCAGCTCACCAAGGCGGCCCACGGCATCGACCAGGCCACGCAGGCGGTGGCCGCCGGCGCCGAGCAATCGGCGGCCTCGGCCGCTCAACTGGCCTACCAGGCCAGGGACATGGAAGAGCTGGTCTCCCTGCTGGTTAAGATGGTGCGCGGACGATCTAAAAACGGCCCCGACCCCATGGCTTCCCGTCCTCCCCCTTCCAAAAACGGATCGCTTCTGTTAAAATAGGCGCCGACGCTTATGGGACGAAAGACGGAAGACAGATCGTAAAAAAGCAAAGGGAGGTATCATCGTGGCCGTGGCAAGAAATCCATATCCGTTTCTCATCGCCTGTGGCATCGCCCTGGTGGGGGCCTTTTTCCTGCTCTGCGCCCTGGTGGAAACCCCGATCCTGCGGGCCGAGCCGCCCGGCCGGTATTATCTTGCCGGGGTGGCCGTCGCCTTCACGCTGGCAGGCCTGTATTTCATGCTGATGGCCCGCCGGGGGGATCTGAAAAAGCGGGGAAAGAGCATCGTCAAGATCCGGGTTGAGGCGGCGGAACGTCTCAAGGATCCGGTTCTTCTGGAAAAGATGTCCCGGGACGAGGAAGAGGCTCCGGAGGTGCGGGAACAGGCCATGAAGCGGCTGGCGGAACTCTCCGGCAAGGACGTGTCGGAGCTGATGGGCTATGACGCGGTGGAGCCGTCGGATAAGGACACGGTGGAGCCGGCTGGCAATGACGCGGAGGAGATTGCCGGCGCGTCCGAAGCGCCGCCGGAGAAAAGATAGGGCCCGAAAACGCCCGGCCCGGGATTGGATCAGGCGCCGCCCCGGGCCGGCTCATAGCCGCACAGCGGCTCCTCGGCCATGTAGTCCCCCGTGGCCTCGTAGGCCCGGGCCCGGCACCCGCCGCAGACCCGCTTGTATTCGCACCGGCCGCACTTTCCCTTCAACCGGTCAAAATCCCGCAGGGTCAGAAAGACCGGAGAGGTCCGCCAGATCTCGTCGAAGGGCGCCTCGGTCACGTCCCCGCAGTTGACATCCAGAAATCCGCAGGGCTGCACCCGCCCCCGGTGGGAGATGAAGCAGAACCCGGTGCCCCCGAGGCAGCCCCGGGTCACGGCGTCCAGGCCGTGGGTGTCGAAGGTAACGGTCTTTCCGTCCTCCCGCGCCCGCCGGCGCAGGATGCGGTAATAGTGGGGCGCGCAGGTTGCCTTCAACTGGAGCGGGGTCAGCTCCCGCTGATCGTAGAACCAGTTGAGGGTCTCTTCGTACTGTTCTGCGCTGATCTCCTTGTCCAGGATGTACTTGCCCCGCCCCGTGGGCACCAGCAGGAAGATGTGGTGGGCCACCGCCCCGAGGCTTTCGGCCAGCTTCTGGATTCGTGGGATCTCGTCCAGGTTGATCTGGGTGATGGTGGTGTTGATCTGAAACTCGATGCCGGCCTCCCTGGCGTTGCGGATGCCCGACAGGGCGCCCTCGAAGGCGCCGGCCACGCCCCGGAAGGCATCGTGGGCCTCGGCCGTGGCCGCGTCCAGGCTGATGCTGATGCGGGCGATGCCGGCGTCGGCTATTTTCCGGGCGTTTTCCGGGGTGATCAGGGTGCCGTTGGGCGCCATCGCCATGCGCAGCCCCTTTGACGCGCCGTAGGCCGCCACCTCGAAGATGTCCGGCCGCAGCAGGGGCTCGCCGCCTGTGAGGATCACGATGGGCGATCCGGCCCGGGCGATCTCGTCCACCAGCTTGAAGGCCGCGGCCGTGTCCAGCTCGCCCTCGTAAGGGCCCATGGTGGCCGCCGCCCGGCAGTGCAGGCAGGACAGGTTGCAGTTGCGCGTGATCTCCCACGCCACCAGGCGCGGCCCGTCCCCGCCCGGTTTCCCGGCGGTGCGGCCCGCTGGATGGCCCGCTCCCATTATGCCTTTCCCCTCAGAAGTCGCGCCGCGTCCAGGGCGAAATAGGTCAGGATCATGTCCGCTCCCGCCCGCTTGATGGCCGTCAGGGTCTCCATCATCACCCGGTCCCCGTCGATCCAGCCCTTTTCCGCCGCCGCCTTTATCATGGCGTACTCGCCGGAGACGTTATAGGCCGCCACGGGCAGGTCCAGCTCCTGGCGGATGCGATAAATGATGTCCAGGTACGGCAGGGCCGGCTTGACCATGATCACGTCGGCGCCCTCCTCGGCGTCCATGGTGGCCTCGCGGATGGCCTCGACGGCGTTGGCCGGGTCCATCTGATAGGTCCGCCGGTCGCCGAATTTCGGGGCGCTGCCGGCCGCCTCGCGGAAGGGGCCGTAGAAGCTGGAGCAGTATTTGGCGGCATAGGACATGATGGGCACGCTCGACCGGCCGTCCTCGTCCAGGGCCTCGCGGATGGCGGCCACCCGGCCGTCCATCATGTCCGATGGGGCCACCATGTCCGCCCCCGCCTTGGCGTGAGACAGGGCGGTCCGGGCCAGAAGGTCCAGGGATGCGTCGTTTTCCACCACGCCCTTTTCCACCACGCCGCAGTGGCCGTGGTCCATATACGCGCACAGGCACACGTCGGTGATGACCACCAGATCCGGAAGCTTGTTCTTCAGCTCCCGCGCCGCCTTCTGCACGATGCCGTCCCCGGCGTATGCACGGGTGGCCAGCGGGTCCTTTTTATCCGGAATGCCGAAGAGAATCACGGCGGGAACCCCCAGATCAAATGCGGCCCGGGCCAGCGGGATCAGGTTGTCGATGGAGAGCTGATATTGGCCGGGCATGGCGTCGATGGGATTTTTAACGCCCTTGCCGTCGATGACGAACATCGGGTAGATAAAATCATCCGGCGTAAGGATGGTTTCGCGCACCATGCGCCGCAGGCCCTCGGTCCGACGCATGCGGCGGGGGCGGTAGTCAGGGAACAGCATTGGGGGGGCTCCTCTCTTTTGATCTTTCAACTACAAGGATTTTATTTAAGAAAGGATTGTTTCCGAGCCCGGGGCTAATCCCTTCTTAAACAAAATCCTTGTAGTTCATACAAGTATTACTTCCGGACCCAGATCCAATCCCGACCCAGATCCAATCCCGTCGCTCAGGCGATCTCCTCGTCCGTGAGGTAGCAGGCCGGATCGGGGGCCCAGACGTCCCCATGCACCGCCTCGGCCCGGACCCGGAAGTTGCCGCCGCAGATGTCCAGCCACCGGCAGGTGGCGCAGCGGCCCTTCATGTGCTTCTTTTTTTCCTTCAGCCGGGCCAGCAGCGGGTCCTCGGGCTCGGTCCATATTTTCGAAAACGGCCGGTTGCGCACGTTGCCGAAGCTCTTGTGACGCCAGAACTGGTCCGCATGGACCTCGCCGTCCCAGCTCACGCAGCCGATGCCCCGGCCCGAGTTGTTGCCCTCGTTCATCCGGAGCAGCTCCAGCACCTGGGCGGCCCGCTCGGGGTCCTCGCGCAGGAGGCGCAGATAGATGTAGGGGCCGTCGGCGTGGTTGTCCACCGTGAGCACCTCCTTGGCCAGGCCCCGGTCGTGCAGGTCCCGGGTCCGGTCCATGATCAGGTCCACGGCGGCCCGGGTGCCCTCGAGGGACAGGTCGTCGTCCACCAGCTCCGATCCCCGGCCCGAATATACCAGGTGGTAAAAGCAGACACGGGGCACCTCCATCTCCTCGAGCAGATCGAAGATGGGGGGGATCTCCTCGACGTTGAACCGGTTGATGGTGAAGCGCAGCCCCACCTTGACGCCCGTCGCCTGGGTGTTGCGGATGCCGGCCATGGCCCTGTCAAAGGCGCCGCGCACCCCCCGGAACTTGTCGTTCACCGCGGCCATGCCGTCCAGGCTGATGCCCACATAAGACAGGCCGATGTCCCGCAATACACCGGCCATTTTAGGGGTGATGAGGGTGCCGTTGGTGGAGATCACCGCCCGCATTCCCTTTTTCACCGCGTATTCGGCCAGCTCCGGCAGATCGGGCCGAACCAGGGGCTCGCCGCCGGAAAACAGCACCACCGGCACGCCGAAATCGGCCAGATCGTCCAGCAGGGCCCGGCCCTCGGCGGTGGTCAGCTCGTTGTCATAGTCCATGTCCTCGGACTGGGCGTAGCAATGCACGCACTTGAGGTTGCACCGGCGGGTGACGTTCCAGACCACAACCGGCCGCTTGTCCGCCGAAAACTGGAGCAGGTGAGAGGGCAGGCGCCCGGAATGGCGCCCGTAGCGCAGGGCGTCTGAGGGCTCCACCGTGTTGCAATAAAGTTTGGATATGCCGATCATCGATTTTTTCAGCCTTTTGTCATGTCGGGGGGGGTTATTCCGCCCTTGGATCCCTGGACGTCGCCCTTGCGGTCTCATCAGCCGGGTCAACGGCGGGGCCGGCGGATTCCAGCAGATCCCGGATAAAGCCGTCCGGATTTTCCAGCGCCGCCCGGGTGATGTAAAAGCGGTTCCGGCCGGTGCGCTCCCGCACCAGCTTCAGCCCGAATTGCAGATCCGCCGCCAGTTGACGGCGCAATTCCTCCATGGAGGCGCTGCGCCGCATCAGCCGGCGGGCCAGGTGCAGGATGGCCTCCTCTTCCAGAACGATGTTCAGGTCGTGGTTCTTGTAAAAGTGCAGCTCCGTCTTTTTGATCTCGTCGCAGTGTTCCTTCAGCGTCTGGATCACCAGGCCCACGTCCATGATGCGGTTGGCGTAAAATTCCGCCATCAGGTCCATCATGGCCGGGGTGAGGGTGAGGTTGTGCTTCCGGCTCAGGGGAACCAGCCGCTGGGAAATGTAGCCCCGGATGGCCCGGACCTCCTCTTCGCCCAGGCGCTCGAAGATGGGATCCAGGGCCGCCTGGGCGCCGGGACTGGCCATCTCGTCAAGGGCCTTTTCCGGGTCCCGGAGCAGGGCCTCCGTAATGGGCAGGCGCCGGATATCGCCGGAGGGCAGATGGGTTTCAAAGCGGATGAGGGCCTTTTCAATGGCGCTCACCAGGCCCCGGGCGCCGGTGTTTTCAGAATAGGCGGCCCTGGCAAGCGCCCCCAGCACCGCTTCCTCGAACTTGACCCGGATGCCGTAGGCGTCAAAATCCAGCTTCTTGCTCAGGATCACCGGGTTGTTCGGATTCTTCAGGATCTCGAACAGGTCCGACTCGGACAACCGGTCCATCACCGCGATCACCGGCAGCCGGCCGATGAACTCCGACTCGAAGCCGAAGGCCACCAGGTCCTCGGCGCTCACCTTCCGGAGCAGCTCTGCCTCCCGGGCCTCGTCCCGCACCGGCGCGCCGAAGCCGATCCGGCTATTTTGCACGCGCTTTCCGATGATCTCGTTGAGCCCGCCGAAGGCGCCGGACACGATGAACAGGATGTTGCGGGTGTTTATCGCGCGCCGCTCCCGCTTGCCCGTGCGCCGGAAGCGCTCGATCTCCTGCATCATGGAGATGGGATCATGGGGCACCTTCAGCTCCACCTCCGTCTCCTCCATGGGCTTGAGCAGGGCCCGCTGCACGCCGGAGCGCGAGACATCCGCGCCGATCAGGTTCTGACTGCCGGCGATCTTGTCGATCTCGTCAATATAGATGATGCCGTTTTCCGCCAGCTCGATGTCGCCGTCGGCCTCGCGGACGAGGTCCCGAACCAGGTCCTCCACGTCGCCGCCCACATAGCCGGTCTCGCTGAACTTGGTGGCGTCCCCCTTGATGAGGGGCACCCCGAGCTTTTTGGCGATCAGGCGGATCATGTAGGTCTTGCCCACGCCGGTGGGGCCGATCATCAGGATGTTGTTCTTGATGCCGCCCACCAGCTCCCCGCTCTCTCCGGGTGCCACCTGGCGGCGGCGGATGCGGTTGAAATGTGTGCAGATCTTGGTGGCCAGGATCGCCTTGGCGCTGTCCTGGCGTACGATATACTGGTCCAGGTAATCAACCAGGTCCCGGGGCTTCATGTCAAAGTTGATCCGCTTTCCGGCGCTCTCCTGCCGGGCCTCGCCCTCCGGGCCACCGTCCAGGGAGGGATGCGCGAAACGCCCCGGCGAGACGATCTTCACCTCGCCGCCGAATTTTTTCGCCAGAAACTCGCCGATCTCCTTTTCCAGCTCCTTGGGGCTGGGTATTTTTTCATTTTGGAATTTCATATCGCCACTATAAGCATGGGGCATCGAAAATCAAGCATCCACTCAGGGCCAACCGTCTTATCCTTTCTTATACCAAATCCCTGTAGTTGTCACGCGATAGTTGGCACACGATAGTTGGCCCATGCCATCATCGAAAAGACTCGGGGAAACGGAAAAGACTTGGGGAGCGGAAAAGACTTGGGGAAGCGGAAAGGACTCGGGAAGCGGAAAAGACTCGGGAAACGAAAAAGACTCGGGGAGCGACCTGAAGACCAGCTCGGAAAAACACCCCGGCTCGGAAAAACACCCTGGCATTGAAGAATGCCGACGTCGGGGCAGGGTCGGGGAAGGGCATAGACTGGGGGAGTGGTGCGCCCGGCTGGAATCGAACCAGCGGCTTTCAGCTCCGGAGGCTGACGCTCTATCCACTGAGCTACGGGCGCGTGTCTGTAGTTACTGCGTGTCTGAAATTACTGCGTGTCTGAAATTACCGCCTGTCTGTAATTACTGCCTGCCTGCAATTACCGCCTGTCCATAATTACAGAGTGTTTAATACATCTTAGCGGCGCATAAGTCAAGCCCGAAATTGCGCCCTGCGGCCGGTGGCCAAAATCGGGAACGCTTTTCGTTCCCGGCCGGGGCTCCCCTATGCCTGGAACGGGTCGGCCGGGCCCTGGGTCAGCCACTGCCGGGCCTCGCCCACCACATAAAGGGACCCTGCCACGCACACCACCCCGTCGGGGGCGGACATGGCGATGGCGCGATCCACAGCCGGCCCCACATCGGGGATGACGGCGATGTCTTCGACCAGCCCTTCGGCCCGGGCGGCCTCGGCCAGGGTTTCCGGGGGCAGGGCGCGGTCGATGCGGGCCCGGACGAAGATCGCCCGCCGGCACGGGGGCAGCAGGGAGCGGAGCATGGAGACATAGGGCTTGTCGTCAAGAATGCCCGCCACCAGGGTGATCTCCCTTCCGGCAAGGTCCCGGGACAGGTAGTCACCCAGGTTCCGGGCGGCCATGAGGTTGTGGGCGCCGTCCAGCACCACCATGGGAGACTGGCGGATCACCTCCAGCCGGCCGGGCCATCGCACGGACGCCAGACCCTCCCGGATGGCCGCCTCGGGCAGGTCCAGCCCGTTGCGGATCAGGATCTCGCAGGCGGCCAGGGTCAGGGCCGCGTTTTCCACCTGATAATAGCCGGGCAGGCCGGGCCGGACGTCCCGCCAAACATGGTCCATCCCATAATAGTTGAAGCGGTTGTCCCCGGTTCTGCGGACCCGGAAATGCTCGGACAGCCGGAACAGGGGCGCGTCCTTTTCCGCCGCGATCCGGCGGATCACGCCGAGGGCCGCCTTCTGGCACGCGGCGGTGATCACCGGAACCCCCGGCTTGATGATGCCGCCCTTCTCCCCGGCGATGGCCGAAAGGGTGCCGCCCAGGTACATCTGGTGCTCCAGGGAGATGTTGGTGATGACGCACAGGTCCGGCCGCGCCACGTTGGTGGCGTCCATCCGGCCGCCCATGCCGGTTTCCATCACGGCCCACTCAACGCCATGCCGGCCGAACGCCAGCATGGCCATGGCGCAGGAAAACTCGAAGAATGTGGGGGAGCGCTCGGCCCCCTCGGCCGCCTCGCGCACCGCCTCGTAGGCCGAGACCACGGCCGCGTTCTCGATTTCCGCCTCGTCTATCCGGATGCGCTCGTTGAACCGCGAAAGGTGCGGCGAGGTGAAAAGCCCCGCCCGATGGCCCGCCCGCAGCAGAATGGCCGACAGGGAGGCGGCCACGGAGCCCTTTCCGTTGGTGCCGGCGATATGAATGGTCCTATACCGGTCCTGGGGGTTGCCCAGCCGGGCCAGGATGCCCTGGATCGTGGACAGCTCGAGCTTGATGCCGAAGCGCCGCAGGCCATACATGGCCTTCAGGCTTTCTTCATAGGATCGGGATAAGGTGTCTTCGGGAGTTTTTGTCATGGCGCGGCACTAGAACACTTTCGATTTTCCATCAGCAACTACTTCCAAATCCTTGCAGCCCGCCGTAAAAAAGCCCGACACGCTGCAACGTGTCGGGCGCCCGTCTCACTCTCGAAAAGCGTTTAGCGATAGCGTCGGCTGCGGGCCGCGGCAATCCGCTGCCGGCGCAGGGCTTCCCGCTGCTTGCGCCGCCGGTATTCGCTCGGTTTCTCGTAGCTTTTCTTGAGCTTCAACCGCTTGAAAAGGCCATCATTCTGAATTTTTTTCTTCAGAATCCGCATAGCCTTTTCAAGGTCGTTGTCATAGACCTTAACTTCGATGTTCTTCAACCTGTATCGCCCCTTTCGTTCCACCCTGTCGATGCCGGTGGTTATTTTCCAACATCATGACTATGATATCAAGGCAGTGTACAATAACGGAGGAAAAAAAGCAAGAAAAATTTTAAGCCCGGCCCCAACTCCCCGCACGGTGGCAAAAGCGGGCGCGAACAGGGCCGGGCGCGGGGCTTACAGCTTTGAAACCAGCTCGTCGGCCACTTCCTTCACCGACGGCTCGCCGTTCAGCTCGATGTATTTCATGGCGCCGTCCGCAGCGGCCGCCTCCTTGAAGTAGTAGGCGGCGGCCAGGGTGCCGTCCACGGTGTTGTAGTAGATGTCATGGCGCTTGTTGATGGCCGACTCGTCCTGGTCGTCGCTCCGGGTCTTCAGCTCGCCGCCGCACACCCGGCACTTGTCTCCGTTGGGCTTGATGGCGTCGATGAAGATGTTGTTGGGATGGTTGTTGTCGTTCACGCACAGGCGGCGGCCCATGATGCGGTTCTTGGCGATCTCCCGGTCCAGCTTGATTTCCACCACGATATCAAGGGGCATGTCGGCTGCCCGCAGGGCCTCGTCGAGCTTGATGGCCTGGTTTTTGTTGCGGGGAAAGCCGTCCAGCAGCCAGCCCTTTTTGGCGTCATTCTGCTTGAGCCGGTCCAGGATCATGGGGATGGTGATCTCGTCGGGGACCAGGTCGCCGCGGTTGATGTATTCCTTGGCCTTGGCGCCCAGCTCGGTGCCCTTGGAGATGTTGTCCCGGAAGATGGCGCCGGACTCGATGTGGGGGGTGTTGTACTTGTCTTTCAGGATCGCGCCCTGGGTGCCCTTGCCGCTGCCGTTGGGGCCGAAAAACAAAATGTTCATGCGTTGACTCCTTCTTGAAATATGAAAATTATTGATTATCCCGGCGTCATGCCGCGTTCGGCGATACCCGTGGCGCCGGGATCGACAGGATGCGCCGCTTGCCCGATTTTCCGGACTGCCTGTTCCGGATAGCTCCTTAATATTCCGGCTTGCCTATATAATGGCCGGAAGGGCTTGTCAAGTCTTCCCTTTTTCCATCGCCGCAACGACAAGGATTGGGGAGCCGGCCTTATCGGGATACTGTTTGGCCACGCGGCGGGCCATCCAGGCCAGGGCGGCGGATCGGTCGGCCAGGCGGCCCATGTCCTGCTCCAGGCGCAGGTCGGCCAGCAGTTTTTTGAATTCCGGCGAGGGCCGAAGGCCGAATTCGGCGATCAGGTCGCGGCCGGTGAGCAGGGGCGGATCTGCCCGCCGGGGCCGGTGCTCCCCGAAAAACCGGGCCAGCAGCCCCCGGGAAAAAGCGATGAACCGGGCGGGCCACGCGTCCCCGGGACCGCCCTTTCCCAGAAAATCGGCCGCGGCGTGGAGCAGGACGTGGGGCGTCCGGTCGCCGCAGGCGCCGAAAAACCGGGCCGCGGCCCGGCCGGAGAGCCGGCCGCGCTCGTGGGCGGTGAACAGATGCAGGGGGCGGAGGTGATGGCGGATGATGAAGGCCACATATTCGCCGTCCCGGCCGGAAAACCGGAGGCGGCGGCACACCTCCCCGGCCATTTCTGCCCCGATCTTTTCATGGCCGTAATAGTGGACCCCGCCGTCGGCGTCCCGGCTCAGGGTCGGCGCCTTGCCGATGTCGTGGAGCAGGGCCGCCCACTTGAGCAGGGCCGCCTCACGGGGGTCCGTCACCAGTGGTTCCGACCATAGATCCCGCCCTGCGCCGTTGTCTTTGGAGCCGTTTTGGCAGACGCCGTTGTCTTTGGAACCGTTTTGGCAGACGCCGTTGCCTTTGGAGCCGTTTTGGCCGGCCCCGCGCTGATTTGCGCCGCCCGCGGCGTGCCGGGCCAGCAGGGTTTCCAGATGGCCCAGGGTCTCCATGGTGTGCGTGAGCGGATCATGGGCGTGGTGGCGATTGGCGGGGGTGTCCGCCAGGGCGGCCAGCTCCGGAATCAGGCGGGGGAGCAGACCCAGTGCCATCATCCCCTCGATATGGGGCCGGGCCCGGCGGGCGGCCATCAGCTTGAGCAGCTCCTCGCGGACCCGCTCTCCGGCCACGCCCTCGATGCCCGGAGCGTGGGCGGCCACGGCGGCCAGGGTGTCGGGGCAGATGTCAAGCTCCATGGCCGCGGCCAGGCGGAAGGCCCGGATCATGCGGAGCGGATCGGCGGCAAAGACGCCGGGCGAGACCATGCGGACGCGACGGCCCAGATCGGCGCGTCCGCCGGATGGGTCGGCCAGCCGGCCGGTGGCCCGCTCCCAGCCCATGGCGTTGATGGTGAAATCCCGGGCCATCAGGTCGGCCCGGATGTCGGGCCCGGCAAGGGCCCGAACGTCATACAGCCAGTGGCCCGGCACCCGGTGGATCACCTCCGGAGACCGGTCCGGCCCCCGGCCCAGCCGGACGACCCGGACGCCGAGGCGCCGGCCGATGCGCCGGGCCACGGCGGCCGGATCATCGGCCACCAGGTCGTAATCAACCGGAACGGCGCCGGTCAGCGCGTCCCGGACGCAGCCGCCCACCAGCCAGACCCCAGGGTCCGACGGAATCGGCCCGGCGCCGGGCATAAACAGCTTTATAGGGGATAACAACATAAAATCCTTGACAACCCATATCTCCTTGTATAACAATTATCGTATATGGACCATGGCAATACCGCCCTCCTGTCAAAGACCCGAATGCCAAACGCTTTCTTTTAGACATCGGTCGCGGTCGCGTATGGCCGCTCGACCCATAAGGAACCCACGCATAAAAACAACTTTGTTCGCCGGACTTTCATATTTGTTCGCCGGTCGTTCATAAACCTTAACCTGAACATAATAACCCATGGCGGAACGCGGGCGCAGCCTTTTTTTTCGGCCGCCCGGCCGTCCCCCACTCCGGTATCCGATCGAACCCATCGAATATGATCGCCCACACACCCATAATACACAAGATCCCCATTTGCGGGAAGGCGGGAATTTATCAACCATGAGCGGAGCAAATCGTGCAATGATGAATATCGTTGAACTCAAGAACAAAAAAATCAAGGAGCTGACGGAAATGGCCAAGTCGTTCAACATCGACTCGGCCGCCGGGATGCGCAAGCAGGAGCTGATCTTCGCCCTGCTGCAGGCCCAGATCGAAAAGAACGGACTGATCTACGGGGAGGGCACCCTCGAGGTGCTGCCGGACGGCTTCGGCTTTCTGCGGGCCCCCAACTCCAACTACCTGCCCGGCCCGGACGACATCTATGTCTCCCCCTCCCAGATCCGCCGGTTCAACCTGCGCACCGGAGACACCGTTTCCGGCCAGATCCGCCAGCCCAAGGAGTCCGAGCGGTATTTCGCCCTGCTCAAGGTGGAGGCGGTCAACTACGAGGACCCGGAGATCGCCCGGGACAAGATCCTCTTCGACAACCTGACCCCCCTGTATCCGGACCGGAAGATGAACCTCGAGGCCGATCCGGACAACTATTCCACCCGCATCATGGACCTGATGACCCCCATCGGCTTCGGCCAGCGGGGCCTGATCGTCTCGCCCCCCCGAAGCGGCAAGACCATGCTGCTCCAGTTCATCGCCAACAGCGTGGTGGCCAACCAGAAGGACGTCGTGCTGTTCGTGCTGCTCATCGACGAGCGGCCCGAGGAGGTCACGGACATGGAGCGCTCCGTGCGGGGCGAGGTGATCTCCTCCACCTTCGACGAGCCGGCCGAGCGCCATGTGCAGGTGGCCGAGATGGTGATCGAAAAGGCCAAGCGCCTGGTGGAACACAAGAAGAACGTGGTGATCCTGCTGGACAGCATCACCCGGCTGGCCCGGGCCTACAACGCGGTGGTGCCGCCCTCGGGAAAGATCCTGTCCGGCGGCGTGGACTCCAACGCCCTGCAGCGGCCCAAGCGCTTTTTCGGCGCGGCCCGGAACGTGGAGGAGGGCGGCAGCCTGACCATCATCGCAACGGCCCTGATCGACACCGGCTCGCGCATGGACGAGGTGATCTTCGAGGAGTTCAAGGGCACGGGCAACATGGAGCTTCAGCTCGACCGGCGCCTGTCGGACAAGCGGCTGTTTCCGGCCATCGACATCAAAAAGTCCGGCACCCGAAAGGAAGAGCTGCTTTTGGACCCGGAGACCCTCAACCGCACCTGGATACTGCGAAAGCTGCTCTCCTCGCTCAATCCGGTGGACAGCCTCGAATTTTTACTTGAAAAAATGCATGGAACGAAGGATAATAAGCACTTTTTGGATTCCATGAACGCCTGACCCCGTCGCCGGACCGGCGGCGCCCATTTCTAAGGAGATTTAAACAAAATGAAAAGCGACATCCATCCCGACTATAACAGGACCCCCATCGCCTGCGCGTGCGGCAGCGTCATCGAGGTGGGCTCCACCCGCTCGGACATCAAGGTGGAAATCTGCTCCAAGTGCCATCCCTTTTTCACAGGCAAGCAGAAGCTGGTGGACACGGCGGGCCGGATAGAGCGGTTCCGGAAAAAATACGCCAAGTTCCAGAGCCAGCAGCAGCCCGCCGAATAATCAGCCGCCGGAACATCCATGTTCGATAAACTCAAAGGCGTGGAGGCGCGCTACCAGGAGCTGGAAAGCCGGCTTAGCGATCCGGAGATCCTGAAGGACCAGGAGCGCTACCAGAAATGCGCCCGGGAGCACGCGGAGCTGACCCATGTGGTGGCCGCCTTCCGGGAATATCGGAAGGCGGACCGGGAGATCGACGGCAGCCTGGAGCTGCTTCGGGACGCCGACCCGGACATCAAGGAGATGGCCAAAGAGGAGATCGACCGGCTCGCCGGGCGCAAGGAGGCCCTGGAAGAGACCCTGAAAAAGCTGCTGACGCCGAAAGACCCCAACGATGACAAGAACGTGATCATCGAGATCCGGGCCGGCACCGGCGGCGAGGAGGCGGCTCTTTTCGCCGGCGACCTGTTCCGCATGTATTCCCGTTACGCGGAAAACAACCGCTGGAAGGTGGAGATCATGACCCTGCACGCGGCCGCCGCCGGCGGCTACAAGGAGGCCGTCGCCATGATCCACGGCCGGGGGGCCTACAGCCGCCTGAAGTACGAAAGCGGCACCCACCGGGTGCAGCGCGTGCCGGCCACCGAGGCCCAGGGCCGCATCCACACCTCCGCTGTCACCGTGGCGGTGCTGCCCGAGGCCGAGGAGGTGGAGCTGCACATCGACGCGGGGGAGCTGAAGGTGGACGTTTACCGCTCCACCGGCCCCGGCGGCCAGTCGGTCAACACCACCGACTCGGCCGTGCGCATCACCCACCTGCCCACCGGGGTCGTTGTCACCTGCCAGGACGAAAAGTCCCAGTGGAAAAACAAGGCCAAGGCCATGAAGGTGCTGCGGGCCCGCCTGCTGGACCGGATGATCCGGGATCAGAACGAAAAGCGCTCGGAAACCCGCAAGAGCCAGATCGGCTCCGGCGACCGGAGCGAGCGAATCCGCACCTACAACTTCCCCCAGAGCCGGGTGACGGACCACCGCATCGGGCTGACCCTCTACCGGCTCGACGCCATCCTGGAAGGAGACGTGGACCCGGTCATCGACGAACTTATCACCCATCACCAGGCCCAGGCCCTTCAGCAACAGGATGACATCCCCATCGGAAAACAGCGACAAGCCCTGGACTCTGCTTGATCTGGTCCGCTGGACCGCCGGCTATTTTGAAAGCCGGGGCGTGGAAAGCCCCCGGTCCAGCGCCGAGATCCTGCTGGCCCATGCCATGGGCTGCGAGCGGATCGATCTGTACGTCCACTTCGACAAGCCGCCCACCGAGGCGGAGCGGACCCGCTACAGGGAGATGGTCCGCCGCCGGGCCGGGGGCGAGCCGGTGGCCTATATCGTCGGAAGCCGGGGGTTCTGGTCCCTGGACCTGACGGTGGACCCGTCGGTGCTCATTCCCCGTCCGGAGACCGAAACTCTGGTGGAGGCGGGGCTTTCTCTTTTGCCGGAGGGGGGGGGGGGGGGGGGCGGGAAGTTGCCGGGGCGCTTGGTGGATGTAGTGGACGCAGTGGACGCAGTGGATGTAGCGGACGTAGCGGACGCAGCGGACGCAGCGGACGCAGTGGACGCAGCGGACGCAGTGGACGCAGTGGACGCAGCGGACGCGATGGGCGTTTTGGATCTGGGCACCGGCTCGGGGGCGGTGATTTGCGCCCTGGCCGCGGAGCGGCCGGGTCATCATTATTATGCTTCGGACCGCTGTGCGGCGGCGTTGCGGGTTGCCGCCGGCAACGCACGGCGCCTCGGGCTTGACGCCATCCGATTTTTCGCCGGCCATTGGCTTGATCCCGTTGCGCCGGGGCGCCGCTTTGATCTGATCGTCTCCAATCCTCCCTATGTTCCGAGCGCGGATATCGACACGCTGCAAATCGAGGTGCGGGGGCATGAGCCAAGGGGGGCCCTGGATGGGGGCCCGGAAGGGCTGGATGATCTGGCTCGCCTGATACGGGCGGCGCCGGAGCATCTGAAGCCGGGGGGGTGGCTGCTGCTGGAGATGGGGGCGGATCAGCGGCCGGGGGTTTCCCGGCTGGCGGCGGAGCGGGGGGGCTATGATCGGATTGAATTCCGTCGAGACCTTTCGGGCAGGGATCGGGTGGCAATGCTTCGGGCCGGGCGACTTTGACGCGGCCCTGGGCGTTCTGAAAAAAAGGGCTTGCGCTCCTTAAAATCGCCTGTTATATTTTATAGGTTTAAATATCGCACGCTTCCGGATCGACCTTCCGGTGCCCCGCCCCGCGGGGTGGGAGGTCGGGTGGATGGAAGCGGTGGCTCAACCAACGAAAGGAACACATTCAAATGGCTTACGTTACAATGAAGGATCTTCTCGAGGCGGGCGTCCACTTCGGTCATCAGACCAAACGCTGGAATCCCAAGATGAAACCATACATCTTCGGGGCCAGAAACGGCATCTACATCATCGACCTTCAGAAAACCGTGCGGATGTTCAAGGACGCCTACGATTTTCTGACCGATACGGCGGCCGAGGGCAGGACCGTGCTGTTCGTGGGCACCAAGAAGCAGGCCCGGGACGCCGTGTATGAAGAGGCCAACCGCTCCGAGATGTACTACGTTCACAACCGCTGGCTGGGCGGCATGCTCACCAACTTCCAGACGGTCAAGCAGAGCATCGACCGGCTCAACCACCTCAACGATATCCGCAACAACGAAACCATCAACCTGTACACCAAAAAAGAGCGGCTGAAGCTGGAAAAGGAACGGGTGAAGCTGGACGCCAACCTGGGCGGCATCCGGGAGATGACCCGGCTGCCCGGCGCCCTGTTCGTGGTGGACCCGAAAAACGAGGCCATCGCCGTGCGCGAGGGCCGTCGGCTCGGCATTCCCATCGTGGCCCTGGTGGACACCAACTGCGACCCGGACGACGTGGATTACGTCATTCCCGGCAACGACGACGCCATCCGCTCCATCCGCCTGATCACCTCCCGCATGGCCGACGCCTGCGTGGAGGGCCGCCAGAAGTTCGAGGAGCGGCGCCAGGCCGAGGCGGACAAGGATGTGGAAGAGCCCGAAAGCGAGATCACGGTGGCCAGCGCCAGCCTGAAGCCGGGCGAGCGGAAGGTCATCTCCGACGGAACGCGGGGCCCGGTGGTGGAGATCATCAAGCGGACCGCCGGCGAGGTGCCTGCGGAAACGGAAACCGAAACGGCCACGGAAGCCGAGCGCGCCGAGTAAACCGGCGCCGAATCGATACAGATCAGGAGAAAACGATGTCAGCAGCAATCAGCGCGGCAATGGTCAAAGAGCTTCGGGAGAAAACCGGAGCGGGCATGATGGACTGCAAGAAGGCGCTTGCCGAAAGCGGCGGCGACCTGGAAAAAGCGGTGGACTTCCTCCGCAAGAAGGGCCTTGCCACCGCCAAGAAGCGGGCCGGCCGGGCCATGACCGAGGGGCTTGTGGAGTCCTACATCCACATGGGCGGCAAGATCGGCGTGATGGTGGAGATCAACTGCGAGACCGATTTCGTGGCAAAAACGGACGACTTCAAGGCGTTCGTCCGCAACATCGCCATGCACATCGCGGCCACCGCGCCTGTGGGCATCACCGCCGAGGACGTTCCCCGGGAGGTTGCGGACCGGGAGATGGCCATTTACCGCGCCCAGGTGATCGATATGGGCAAGCCGGAAAAGATGGCCGACAAGATCGCCGAGGGCAAGATGGCCAAGTTCTACAAGGAAAGCTGCCTGATGGACCAGCCCTATGTGAAGGACCCGGGCAAGTCCATCTCCGATTACCTGACCGAGGTGATCGGAAAGACCGGGGAGAACATCTCCATCCGGCGGTTCGTCCGCTACCAGTTGGGCGAATAACAAATGAAACCCCTGCGATATTCGCGGATTCTGCTCAAGCTGTCCGGCGAGGCCCTCATGGGCGATCAGGGGTTCGGCATCAGCCCCAATATGATCGGCTACGTGGCGGAAGAGATCCGCTCCGTGGCCGAGATGGGCACGCAGATCGCCATCGTGGTGGGCGGCGGCAACATCTTCCGGGGCATAAAGGCCAGCTCTTACGGCATGGA
Source organism: Desulfobacteraceae bacterium (assembly GCA_011390035.1). Taxonomy (GTDB): domain Bacteria; phylum Desulfobacterota; class Desulfobacteria; order Desulfobacterales; family JAABSP01; genus JAABTE01. The sequence continues at coordinate 23,922 of JAABTE010000004.1, forward strand.
GCGCACCGCCGCCGACCACATGGGGATGCTGGCCACGGTGATCAACAGCATCGCCCTGCAGGCCGCCCTGGAAAAACAGGGCATCCAGACCCGGGTGCAGACGGCCATCTCCATGCACGAGGTGGCCGAGCCCTACATCCGCCGCCGGGCGGTGCGCCACCTGGAAAAGGGCCGGGTGGTGATCTTCGCCGCCGGCACGGGCAACCCCTACTTCACCACCGACACGGCCGCCGTGCTGAGGGCCCAGGAGATCCAGGCCGAGATCCTGCTCAAGGCCACCAAGGTGGACGGGGTGTACGACGCGGACCCGGTCCTTCATATAAACGCCAATTTCGTCAAGCACATAACCTACATGACCGCCCTTGAAAAACAGCTCAAGGTGATGGACATGACCGCCATCTCCCTTGCCATGGACAACCGGCTGCCCCTGGTGATCTTCAACCTGACCACCGGCGGCAACATCGCCCGGGTGGTCCTCGGCGAGACGGTGGGCTCACGTATCGATAACGACCCGGACAACCCCGGGAAAACCGGTCTTTCGGACCCCACAGCATAAGGAACTCCCATGATCGAATCGGTTTACGAGGAAACCCAGGATCGCATGACCAAGTCGATCGCGGCCCTGAAAAACGATTTGAAGCGGATTCGCACGGGACGGGCATCCCTGTCCCTGCTGGACGGCGTTCGCGTCGATTACTACGGCACCCTCACGCCCCTGAATCAGCTCGCGTCCCTGTCGGTGCCGGAAAGCCGGCTGATAACCATTCAGCCCTGGGACGCAACGGTGATCAAGGAGATCGAAAAGGGCATCCTAAAGTCTGACCTGGGCCTGACGCCCACCTCCGACGGCAAGATCGTGCGCATCGCCATCCCGCCCCTCACCGAGCAGCGGCGCAAGGAGCTGGCCAAGGTGGTCAACAAGACCTGCGAGGAGTGCAAGGTGTCCGTGCGCAACATCCGCCGGGACGCCAACGATCTTATAAAAAACGCCAAAAAGGAGGGCGAGGTCTCCGAGGACGACGCCTTCAAGGCCCAGGACGAGATCCAGAAGATCACGGACGATTACGTCAAAAAGATCGACGAGATCTACAAGGAAAAGGAAAAAGAGATCCTTGAGTTCTGAGGCGATGCCCGCCCATGTCGCCATCATCATGGATGGCAACGGCCGGTGGGCCAAAAAGCGCCTGCTGAACCGCGTCCGGGGCCACGAACAGGGCATGGAGACTGTGCGGAACATCGTGCGGACCGCCCGGGAAATGGGCGTTTCCGCCCTGACGCTCTACGCCTTTTCCACGGAAAACTGGGCCCGGCCCAAAGCCGAGGTGATGGCCCTGATGGCTCTTTTGCGCCGTTTTCTCAAATCCGAGCGGCCGGACATGATGGAGAACCATATCCGCCTGACGGCCATCGGCGAGCTGGACCGGCTGCCGCCGGAGGTGCGGGCCGACCTTGACGAAACCATGGCGCGGACCGCGGCCAACGACGGCATGCGCCTGAGCCTGGCCTTGAGCTACGGCGGCCGGGCCGAGGTGGTCCACGCGGCCCGGGCCATGGCGGAAAAGGTCCGGGCCGGCGCCCTGGACCCTTCCGCCATCACGGAAGAGACCCTTTCCCAACACCTTTACACCCGCGACCTGCCCGACCCGGATCTGATGATCCGCACCAGCGGCGAGATGCGCCTGAGCAACTTTCTCATCTGGCAGCTCGCCTACGCCGAATTCTTCATCACCCCGACCCTGTGGCCCGACTTCACGCCCGAGGAGTTCCGTGATATAATCACGGCATACGGACAGCGGGAGCGCCGATTCGGCAAGGTGTGATCGCCGACGGCGGCCGGTCGTCCACAACCAGCCCGCGCGCGTTGCGCCCTGAAGGAGCAAGGGCGGGCTGTTTCATGGCCCACAACCCCCCGCCCGAGCGCTTTGCGCCCGAGGCGGACGCCCAATCGGAGGATGCCCATGCGGGATGAGCGAGACCCGACACGCAAATACAGCGGCCACGCCCAGCGCTGGATCAGCGCCCTGGTGGCCCTGCCCTTTCTCATCGGGCTGATCATTGTCGGCGGCGCGCCCTTTGCCGTCATGATCGGCCTCATCTGCGCCATCACCCTGTGCGAGTATTTCCGGCTTACCTTCCATCCCGGCGGCGCCACCGGCTCGGGCTTTATCCTGGCCGGGGCAGTGGTCATTTCCCTTACCATGATCTGGGCGGCCCACGCGGGCCTGCCGGCCATGGCCGCGGGCCTGGTTTCCGGCTACACCATCCTGTGCGGGGTGGCGGCCACGCTGTATTTCGGCAGGGACCCGCACATTCAGAAGAACATCGCCGGCCAGATACAGGGGCTGATCTACATCGGCCTGCCCCTGACCCTTATCGTCTCCATCCGGGCCGGGGCGGACGGCATGGGCTGGATCTTTTTCCTGCTGGCGATCATCTTCGCCGGCGACGTGGCCGCTTATTACGTCGGCTCCCGGCTGGGCCGCCACAAGCTGGCGCCCCGGGTGAGCCCCGGCAAGACCATCGAGGGCGCCCTGGGCGGGCTGGCGGGCAACCTGCTGGCCGGCGCCGTCTTCAAGGCGCTGCTGTTGCCGAACCTTCCCTGGGCGGGCGCCCTGCTGTTCATCCCCCTGGCCGGGGCGGCCGGCCAGGTGGGGGACCTTTTTGAATCCACCTTGAAGCGAAACGCCGGCATCAAGGACTCCGGGTTTGTTCTGCCCGGCCACGGCGGCATCCTGGATCGCATCGACGCATTGCTCTTTGCCATTCCCATCGCCTGGCTGTTCAAGGAATACCTTCTGACATGAAAAAGATCGCCCTGACATGAAAAAGATCGCCCTGACATGAAAAAGATCGCCCTGACATGAAAAAGATCGCCCTGACATGAAAAAGATC
>JAABTE010000041.1 GCA_011390035.1 Desulfobacteraceae bacterium
ACCGGCAACTCAGGTAAATATCCTCTCCCATCTTAACCCGCGTCTTATACGGCAGCGTCTTGAACAGATTCACCATCCGCCGGTTCCCATGGCTGGTGTAGGCGAAGAGCCCCTTTAGCCCGTTTTCGCGGGCCGCCTCCGCCAGCTTCCGGATCAATGTCCCGCCGATGCCCTTGCCCTGATACCGCCGATCCACGGAAAAGGCCACCTCCGCCATGTCATTGGACTCATCCAGGTAATATTCCCCCACTCCCACCACGTTGCCGAAGCCGAATTCGCCCACCACCGCAAGGATTGTCAGGTTCCGCACATAGTCGATCTTGAAGGTTCCCTCCACGTCTCCCCGTGAAAACCGCGTCTTTTCATGGAAGAACCGCGAGACGATATCCTCCCGCTCCAGGTGATAATAGTGTTCCTGGATGCGCCGCTCGTCCACGGGCTTTGCCGGCCGGAAGGTGATGGTCGCGCCGTCGCGCTCCACCACCTCCTCCAGGCGGACCGGATATATCCCGTGTACCGATTCGCCCAGTTGGCGGGTCTGGTCCACAAAGCCCAGGCGCTTGGCCTCTTCCAGCAGCCAGTCCCGGAAGTCGGGATGGGCGATGCTGATCAGGGCCAGCGCCCTTGCCTGGTTGCTCTTGCCGAAAAGGCTCACCGCGCCGTACTCCGTAACCACATGGCGCACATCTTCCCGGGGCACGGTAACGATGGTGTTGGTGAACATTGGCACAATGCGGCTCTCCTTTCCGTCGTCGGTGGTGGAGGCCAGCATGATGATCGATTTTCCCTCCCTGGACCGGTTGGCCCCCCGCACGAAATTGGGGATGCCCGAGACGCCGGCGTAATGGGTCTGGGCCACGGCGTCGCAGGAGACCTGGCCGGCCAGATCAATGGTCCGGGCCACGTTCATGGAGACCATCTTGTTGTGGCGGGCGATGATCTCGATGTCATTGACATAATCGAAGGGATGGAAATCCACCGCCGGGTTGGCGTCCAGAAAGTCGTACAGGGCCTGGGATCCTATGGCGCAGGCGGCCACCAGCTTGCCGTCGTTGAAGCCCTTTTTCCGGTTGTTGATCACGCCCATGGAGTAAAGATGCATGATGTCGTTGGTGAGAAAGAAGGAGTGGACGCCCAGGTCGTTCTTGTCCGCCAGGGCCTGGCTGGTGGCCTGGGATGCGGCGTCCAGGCCGATCTGGAGGGTGGCGCCGTCGTCGATGAGACGTGCGATGTTGGCGCCGATGCGCGAGGCCCGCTCCGAGGGGCCGGACGAGGGGATGGTGATCAGGTCCTCGTCATGCTCCACCACCATGTCCACATCGTTGACATTGATGAAGCTTCGGCCCAGCACCCGGGGCATCCGCTCGTTGACCTGGGCGATGACAAGGTCCGCGGACATGGCGGCGGACAGCGTCACGTCCACCGAGACGCCCAGGCTCATCCAGCCGAAATCGTCTGGCGGGGAGACCTGGATCAGGGCCACGTCCAGGGGGATTTTCCGGGTGGTGAAAAGCTGGGGCACCTCGGATACATTAACGGGCGTGTAAAAGCGCATGTCCGGCGCCAGGGCCTCGGATTTGGCCGAGCCCAGGTAGATGGAACGGATCGTCAGCCCCTGATCGCCGGTGCGGTTGGCGATGCGGGTGAGCGAGGTGGTTTCCCGGGACATGAGGCGGATGATCTCCAGATCGGAAAAGCGCCGGGCGTCGTCGGACAGCGCCCGCACCAGATGCTGAGGCTCGCCGCAGTAAGAGCCGATGAAGACCCGCTGGCCCGAGCGGATCCGGCCGATGGCTTCCTCGGCTGTTTTGCGTTTTTCCAGGTATTCATCCGGCCAGTAGTGCGCCTTTGGCATCTGTCGCCGCCTTTCGTTTGGGTTCGCACGCCATAACTGGTTATGTCACAGGAAAGGAGCGTTGTCAAAAGTATCCGCCCCCCCGCCAGGGCAAATCCTTTCTTACACAAAATCCCTGGGGATTTCGGCGATGTAGATGATCAGGATGATCAGCGCGCCGATAAAGCAAAAGACGATCATGATGGGCGCCAGCAGGCCCGTCACCTTGCCGATGCCGAAGGCGGCCACCGATGCGCACACGGCGAACACCGCCCTGAGGCTACAGCCCAGCCCAAACGCTCGCTTATTAGAGGAATTTATCCACCGGCGAATAGTCCATGTCGAATGCCTCGGCCACGCCTTTGCAGGTGATGGCGCCATCGATCACGTTGGCGCCCCTGGCGATCTCCACGTTCTCCCTCATGGAGGCCTTCCAGCCCTTGTTGGCGATCTGGACCGCGTAGGGCAGGGTGGCGTTGGTCAGGGCCATGGTGGAGGTCTTGGGCACGGCGCCCGGCATGTTGGCCACGCAGTAGTGGACCACGCCGTCCACCTTGTAGATGGGATTGGAGTGGGTGGTGGCCTTGGATGTCTCGAAGCAGCCGCCCTGATCGATGGCCACGTCCACCAGAACGGCCCCCGGCTTCATGGTCTTCAGCATATCCCGGGTCACCAGGCGCGGGGCCTTGGCGCCGGGAATCAGCACCGCGCCCACCACCACGTCCGCCCGGGTCACCAGGTCCCGGATGGTGGCCGGGCTTGACATCAGTGAATAGCAGTTGGCCGGCATCACGTCGGAAAGATACCGGAGCCGGTCCAGGTTCATGTCCAGCACATACACCTTGGCGCCCAGGCCGCAGGCCATCTTGGCCGCGTTGATGCCCACGATGCCGCCGCCGATCACCACCACGTTGCCCGGATCCACGCCCGGCACGCCGCCCAGCAGCACGCCGTGGCCCCCCTGGATCATCTCCAGATACTTGGCCCCCTGCTGAATCGCCATCCGGCCGGCCACCTCGCTCATGGGGGTCAGAAGCGGCAGGCTGCGGTCTTCCTTTTGAATGGTTTCGTAGGCGATGCAGACCGACTTGCTCTTGATAAGTGCGTGGGTCAGCTCCTCGGCCGCGGCCAGGTGAAGATAGGTGAAGACGATCTGGCCTTCCCGGATCAGGTCGTACTCCGGCGCCAGGGGCTCCTTGACATGCATCACCATGTCCGCGGCCTTGAAGATCTCCGCCGGGGTTTCGATTATTCTGGCGCCGGCCGCGGCATACATTTCATCCGTGAAGCCGCTGCCCGTGCCGGCGCTTTTTTCCACCAGAAGCTCGTGCCCGTTGTCGCGCATCACCTCCACGCCCGCCGGGGTCATGGATACGCGATTCTCCTCCGCCTTGATCTCCTTTAAGATGCCAACAATCATGATCCGCCTCCCTTTTGAGAATGTGTTAGTGGTTGTTGCCGAGCGCCGGCCCAGGGCGCCAGGCTATCCGGACGCGCCCCCGTTGCCCTTGGAGGTCAGGCTTGCGTTTCCTTCCGGATGCGGGTTCGCCGCCTGGGCCGCAGACTGGGATGGATCGGTGTTGGCCGCCGCCGGGGATGGATAGGGCTCGGTCGGGGATGGATCGGGCTCGGCCGCCGATGACACCGGGGCCGGCGCGACCGGCGCGGCCGGGGGCGTCTGCTTTTCCTTGTCCTCCCGCGTATCCGGCGGTTGATCCGTGAACAGCCGCCTGGGGGAGGCATCCAGCCAGACGGCGAAGTATTGCTGGATATGGGGCGGGGCCGGGGCGCGCTCCTCCACCCACTCGCGGGCCTTGTTGACGGTGACGCCCGCGGATTCGGCGAAGGACTCCAGGGCTTTTCCCCTCTTCTGGATGTTTTCAGCCAGGCCCACGCCCCAGCGCCGGGCATCCTTGTCCTCCACCTTGAAAAACTCCATGCCCGCGTTGTGCAGCTTCCGGAATGCCTGTTCCGACATCAGTCCCGATACGATTGCCAGAAAGGATATGAAGAACGGGTTGAGTTCATTGGCCGTCTCTCCGCCGCCCATGCTGGCCGACGCCACCACCAGGCCGGCCTTGGAGATGATGTAGATGGCCAAAGCCGTGATCATGCCCAGGAAGGGCCGCAGAAACATCCAGCTCATGGGCTCTTCCTGCTCCTGGTCGAAAAAGGAGCGGGTAAGATAGATCACGCTGCCCAGGGTGCCCATGGACAGCGTCAGGATCAGGGTGAGCAGCTCCACCGGCATGATGGCCAGATGGTGGAACTTCATCTGGCGCATATAGACCACCTCGTTCATGTAGCCCTCGGTGTCCTTGACGATGTTGTTCTTTTTCTGCTTGTAGGAGACCATTTCTATGGATCGCTTGGACATGTCCCGCTCCAGGCCCTCCAGCTCCGATTCCACCAGGCGCGTCAGGTCCCGGGCCTTGTTGTACTGGGCGATGGTCAGGTTGTACTGCTGCCACAGGTCGATCACCTCCGGGGCCTTGTTCTGGAGGCGCTCGTAGATCTCCTGAAGGGTCAGCCGCTCCCAGGCGAGCCCTTCGGCTATGGCCGCCTTTGACAGGGCCGCCTCGATCCTGCCCGTCAGAAGCTCCAGGATCTCCCGGGCGTGGATTTCCGCGTCCCGCCGCACCGCCGACAGTTCCACCTTCTTGTCCCGCTGGTCCTTGAGTTGCAGCAGGTCGTCGTCCAGTGCCGACTCCAAATACTCGGTGCGCTCGTACTCGTTGAGTTCATTGATGATTTCCGAAACGGTGATGGCCCGTCCATCGCTGAGGCGGTGCATGTTCATCCGCACCTGGAACTGATAGGAGCTGAGGCTGCCCAGCACCAGCCATATGGAAAGGATATAAAGGAGCATGATCCAGGTCACCTTGGCGACGTTAAGGGACATCTGTTTCATGGTTGCCGCGGCATTGCGGATGACGCTCATAACGCGCTCCTTTTCATGGCGTGGTGGGTGGGGTGGGGATGGCGGAAGCGGCCGGAGAAGCCGGCGCATCACCGCGCTACGGAGAGCATATTAAAGGAATGTGGCGTGGATGTCAAAGGGAAGAATGGCCGCCGCCGGGCGGCGGCCATGGGACGGGGCGGGGGAACCGATTGGAAAACGCTGAATATGGGCTTAGAAACGCTGAATATCCGCGTCTTTTTTCAGGGTTTCGATGTAAGCGGTCAGCGCCTCTTCCCGCTTTTTGCCCTTGAGGTATTCCCGGATCTTGTCGGTGGCGTCGGCAAAAGGCTGGGTCTGCTCGGGATTTCGGCCTGTCTCCTTGATCAGGTGATAGCCGAAGGGGGTTTCCACGATGTCGCTCACCTCGCCGCTTTTCAGGGCGAACACGGCGTCCTCGAAGGGCTTGACCATCTGGCCCCGCCCGAAATAGCCCAGGTCGCCGCCCTGGGGGGCGCTGGGGCCCTCGGAGTATTCCCTGGCCAGCTCGGCGAAATCACCGCCCGCCTTCACCTTCGTCTGGATGTCCGCCATGCGCTCTCTGGCCTTGGCCTTCACGTCGGCCTCGGCGTCCGGCTCGGCCTTGATCAGGATATGGCTGGCCCGGATCTGCTCCGGCTGCTGGAAGAACTGGGGATTGGCCTCGTAAAATTCCCTCACCTCCGCGTCGGTGACGGCCGCCTCGCCGCCTGTCTTTTCATCGATCAGCCTTTCGATCAGCAGCCGCTGGCGGATCTGATCCCGGAGCTGATCCTGGCCGATGCCCATCTGGGTCATCATCTGCTCGAAGGTCTTTTCGTCCTGAAACCGGCCTTTCAGGTCGGCCATCTCCTGTTCCACCGTCTCGTCGGTGATTTCGTAGCCGCTTTTTTTCGCCTCCTGGAGCAGCAGCTCCCGATGGATCAGGTTGTCCAGGACGTTTTCCCGGAGCTTTGCCATCTGGTCCGCGTCGGGGCTCTGGCCGCTCATGGCCAGCCGCTGGAGCAGGGGCCGCATCTCGGCCTCGAAATCTTCTCGGGAGATGATCACGCCATTGACGCTGGCCAGATTCTCGGCCGGCGTTATCGCCTGCGTCAACGTCGGTTTCTCGGCGGCGGTTTCAGCCGGCTTTTTGTCATCGGTCTGGGCGAGGGCCGGCGGCGTCGCCAGCAGGAGGGCGAGCAGCAGAACCGCCGCCGCGCGCGGCAGGCCGAACCTGTCTTGTAACATCGGAAAACTCCTTTCTGGAATAAGGTTTGCCGTTAAAAATCCAAACACCCCCGCCTGGGGGGCATATGGCCCCTATAATAAGTCGCCGCCGGCGCAATGCAAACACTTTCCGAAAAAGACGACGCTAGTAGCCCAGGGGAAGGTCGATGAGGATGACGGAAACGGCCGTTTTCATGGGCTTGCGATGCAGGATTGCGGTGATGCGGCAGATGCGCTGGGGGCTGTGGCAGTCGGCGCAGAAGCCGGTCTCGGCGCAGGGGGTTTTCATGTTCAGGCTTTTTGCCCGCATGGGCCCTGCCACCTCCCGTACCCGGGCAAGGGCGGAGGGCAGATCCGGCCGGAGCTTGTTGATCCCCGCCACGATGATCACCCGCCCCGGCCCGAAACTCATGGCCGCCGTCCGGTTGCCGATGCCGTCCACGTTGACGATCTCGCCGGTGATGGAAACGGCGTTGGCGCCGCAAAGGAAGCAGTCCGCGGTGAGCTGTGCCCGGCGCACGGCCATGTCCTGGTCCGGATTATAGCCGCCCCGCCAGTGGTCATGAAGTGTCCAGCCGTCGGCCTCAAGGATTTCAAGGACCCCCAGTTGGCGAACGGTGTCCGAGCCGCCGGCGCCGACGCTTCCGGCCCCGCCGGGCGCCGTTTCCCGGACCAGGCGGAGGGTCAGATCCCTTGCGGCGGGAATGTCCGGCGCAAGGTGGGCGTCGAAGCCGTTTTTCTTCAGATTATCCATGCATTTTCGGGCTAATTGTTCCCGATGCCATTGGTGGTGGGGGCTGTCCGTTTCCATTGGGGTTATCCTTTCATCATCCGCCGCTGGCTCGCTTTTTCATCTCCCCGATCTTTTCGTTGTAAAACGCGATCACCTCCCGCCGGTTGATCATCCCGATCAGCTCGGCGTGATCATCGTCCCGCACCACCGGCAGGCTGTCGATGTTTTTCAGGGTAAACTTGCTCAGCACGGTGTTCAGATCCTGCGATGGGGAGGTGACGATGATGTCCGAGGTGCAGATGTCGCGCATGCGCACCAGTTGGCCGATGCCGTCGGAAAACAGCACCCCCCGGATATCGGTGCTGGAAAAGATCCCCGCCAGCCGGCGGTGGTCGTCCATCACGGGAAAGTAGTGCTGCTTGGTTTCGGCGAAATAGTCCTTGAAATCGTCAAAGGACATGTCTTCGGGGATCAGGTCCACCTTTTTCACCAGGTGCATCAGGTCCGCCACCCGGAAGGACTGGAGGATATCCACGAAGAACTCGCCGGCGTGGGCCGGAGATTCCAGCTTGCTCTTGACCTGCTTGACATAGATGGTCCATCGCTGGGAGGCAAGGTAGGCCACCGAGCAGACCAGCAGGCTGGGCAGGAGCAGGTGATAGGAGTTGGTCATCTCCGACACGAAGATGATGGTGGAGATGGGGGTGTTGGAGACTGCCGTGAAAAAGCCGGCCATGCCCACGATGACAAAGGCCCCCGGCTCGGCCACCACGCCGGGCATGATGCCGTGGAAAAACAGGCCCACCACCCCGCCCATGGCCCCGCCGATGACCACCGAAGGGCCGAACACGCCGCCGGAGCCGCCCGATCCGATGGAAAAGGCGGTGGTCAGAATCTTTCCCAGGGCCAGGGAGAGCAGAAAGGGGATGGTCAGGCGGCTGTGGATGGCCTGCTGGGCGAAACCGTATCCGAAGGCCAGGGTGTGGGGCAGGAAAAAACCGATAATGCCGGTGCAAAGCCCCCCCAGGGCAGGCTTGACGTGGTTGGGGATGGCCATCCTTCGAAACAGGGCGGTGACGCCGTAAAAGGCCTTGATGTACAACACTCCCACGCCCACCAGCACGAAGGCCAGAACGAAATAGGGGCCCAGCTCCAGCGGGTTGCGGAAATGAAAATAGGGCGCATCGAACAGCGACCCCCACCCGAAAACCAGGCAAAAGAGGCAATAGGCCACCACCGAGGATATGCCCGCCGGGATGATCACCTCGGATTCGAACTCCGGGTCCCGGTAAAGCACCTCTGCTGCGAACAGCGCCCCGGCAAGGGGCGCCCGGAAGATGGAGCCAACCCCCGCGCCGATGCCCGCGGCCATCATGATGCGCCGCTCCCGGTCAGACAGCTTGAGCCGGGTGGCCAGAAAGGAGCCGAACCCGGCCCCGATCTGGGCAATGGGCCCTTCCCTTCCCCCCGAGCCGCCGGTGGTCAGGGTAATGGCCGAGGCGATGGTTTTGATGACGGGCACCTGGGGGCGGATGAAGCCGCCCTTTCGGTGGTAGGCGTCTATGGCCGCGTCCGTGCCGTGGCCCTCGGCTTCCGGGGCGAAGGTGTAGACCAGCCATCCGCTGACAAGGCCGCCGGCCGCCGGCAGCAGCATCAGAAGCCATTTGTTAAAGGGCGTGTTCGTCGGGGGCAGCAGGTGGTGTTCGCCGGCGGGCGCAGGGGGGCGATAGCCGGCGATCATGTCCATAAAATAGTGGATGCCCAGTTGGCACAGGTAATGAAAGATGATGGAGCCGACGCCGGCGATCAGGCCGATGAGCAGAAAATAGCAGAACCACTTGCCGGCGTATGTATAGGATTCCTTTCGAAGATCGAGTTTTTTCAGGGCGTTTTTGATTCCCGAATCCATCGGATCATCCGTTTCCGCCGCCGCTTTCCCCCGCAAGATCCTTTATTGCCTTATATATGAATTCAAACAGATCGGGGATGTTCTCCTCGTCCACCGAAGAAAATGCCACCCGTATGTCCGAAGGACCCGTGGCGATGACCCCCACCCTGTATGTGTCCAGCAGGTGGACCCGCAGCGCCTCGGCCGGCGCGGTCTTTAACGCCAGGCACATGAAGTACCCGCTGTTGAAGGGATACATCGTCCAGGCGTCGGCGTATTTGGGGTCCCTTGCCACCGCCTTGACCTTCTCCGCCCGCCGCTTTAAAATCGCCACCTTTTCCAGTCGCTCCTGGCGCATTTCCGGGGTCTTAAGGGCCTTCATGACGATGGACTGGCTCAGGTGGCTGGCGTTGGAGATCATGCCCCGGACGCACCCGGCGGTTTTTCGCTCCAGGGCCTCGTAAAAGACGGCCGGGTCCTCGGCGACCTTTGTTCCGTAGGTTACAAATCCCACCCGAAGCCCCCAGACGAACAGCTCTTTTGTGGCCCCGTCCAGCTTAACGGCCAGTATTCGCTCGTGCAGGCCGGCCAGCCGGCCGAACAGCGACTCGGTGATGGTCCGGTCGTCATAGCGCAGGCCGAAGTAGGCGTCGTCCGTCACGGCCAGGACATTGGCGCCGGCCTCGGCCACCGATTTGAGGATGGCAACGATCCGATCCCCCTCGCCCCGGGTCACGGTGTACCCGGTGGGGTTGTTGGGGAAATTGAGGAACACCAACACCTTCCGGCCCGTTTCGGCCGCCCGTCGAACGGCTGTTTCAAACCCCTCGACATTGAAGCCGCCGTCGGGCGCGAACATGGGATAGTTGCGGATCTCCACGTCCTGGCGCACCGACAGGATCAGGGTGTTGTTGCCCCACATCTTGTCCGGGAAGATGGCGATGTCGTCCGGGTCCAGGAACATCTCGGCGAACACGGCGATGCCGTGGGTGATGCCGCTTGTCACCACGGGCAGGCTCACGGCCTTTCCCGAAAGCGAGGCGTTCTTTTCGTACAAAAGCTCCCGCCAGAGCTGGCGCAGCCCCGGAATGCCGAAGCTGGAAGCATAGGTGAGCGCGTCGCTGGGCCGCAGCTTCTCGTCGTTGAGGTAGGACATCACCGTCGGCAGGCACATGGTGCGCAGGTTCTCGGTGGCGATGCCGATGGTGGCGTTGAACTTATCGTAGGCCTTCTGGCGGGCCTCGGCGCTCTGGCTCAGTATGCCCTTTGGAAAGTAGAGCCGGCGCCCGATTTTCGACAGCATGGCCATGACATGCGGGTTGCCCCGCCGGATGATGGCGTTGAGTTCCTCGGCAAGTGGATTGATCGGCATGTGCAGCCCCTTTTTGATGAATGGATATGGATGGCTATTTTTCCTTGTCGAGTCCGAAGGCGGTGTGCAGGGCCCGAACCGCCAGCTCCGCCTGTTTCTGCTCCACCACGCAGGAGATCCGGATCTCCGACGTGCTGATCATGATGATGTTGATGTTCTCTGCGGCCAGGGTCGAAAACATTTTGGCGGCCACGCCGGAGTGGCTTTTCATGCCCACGCCGATCACCGACACCTTGGCGATGTTCTCGTCGCCATAGACCGCCTCGGCGCCGATCTGCTCGGCCACCTTCCGCTCGATCTCCAGGGCCCGGGCGTATTCGGTCTTGGGCACCGTGAAGGTCAGGTCGGTCTGGCCGCCGGCCCGGGTGTTTTGAATGATCATGTCCACGTTGATGCCGGAATCGGAGATGGGGCCGAAAATCTTGGCCGCGATGCCGGGCTGATCCGGCACCTTCTTGAGGGTTATCCGGGCCTCGTTCTTATTGTAGGTGACGCTGGAGACGACTTCCCGCTCCATGTCATGCTCGCCGTTGACCAGCATGGTGCCTTCCTCCTCGTTGAATGATGACCGCACCCAGACGGGCACATGGTGTTTCAATGCGAATTCCACAGACCGCAGGTGTAGCACCTTGGCCCCCAGGCTGGCCATCTCCAGCATCTCCTCGCAGGAGATCCGGTCCAGCTTCCGGGCACTGGCGCAGACGTTGGGGTCGGCGGTGTAGATGCCGTCCACGTCGGTATAGATCTCGCACCGATCCGCCCTAAGAGCGGCGGCGATGGCCACGGCCGAGGTGTCAGACCCGCCCCGGCCCAGGGTGGTGATGTTGCCATCGGCGTCGCAGCCCTGAAAGCCGGCCACCACCACGATGTTGTTGTCTTCCAGGAGCTTTTTGATCTGGCCGGCCCCCACGTCCATTATCCGGGCGTTGCCGTATGCGCAGTCGGTTTTCACCTCCGCCTGAAAGCCCAGCAGGGACTTTGACGGATGCCCCTGGGACTTGAGCCACATGGCCAGAAGGGCCGCGGTGGTCTGCTCTCCGGTGGCCAGCAGCACGTCCAGCTCGCGCCGGTCGGGGTTTTTGGACATATTATTGGCCATCTCGATGAGCCGGTCGGTAACGCCGGCCATGGCCGACAGGATCACCACCACCTGGTTTCCCTGCTCGAATGTCTTCACCACCCGTCGGGCCACATTGCGGATGCGGTCCAGATCGGCCACCGAGGTGCCGCCGTATTTCTGTACAATGAGTGCCATCTGTCTCTCCTTGGCGATTGCGTCCTTCCCGCTGATGCCTGTCCGCTGTAAAATTGAAGATGATAAAATGACGCGATGGAAAATGCAAGCCCGAAAAAAAGCCCCGCTTTTTCAAAAAGCGGGGCTTGAATATACAATGACGGCCAAAGGGCGCGGCGCTACTTCTTCTTGCTGGCGCGCTTGGATGCCTTCAGCGGGTTGACCTTCGCCTGAGCTGCGGCCGCCGCCGCCTTCACATGGGTCGCCAGGTTGCAGTTGCCCAGCTTCCACTTCTTGGAAGGGTCCGGGCTGGCGGAGCAGTACCACGCCGACAGGTACTCCACCCGGCGGTTGCAGCCGTCGCACGGCTCCACGATCTCGTGGCATAGCCCTCCATTATAGGAGCAGCCTTTGGCGGTCATGAACGGACAATCCTTGCCTTCTCTTACGGTTGTGCAAATCATTTTGGTGTTACCCCCTTAAAAATGCGCGCGGCGGCGCTTGATGACAGGCTTAAAAAAAGACCGGAGCCGCTTTCGCGGCCCGGCCTTTTTCAAGCTTTATTAACCCATGATAATAAACAGATCAAAAAGCCTTGTCAATGAAAAATATCCGGGCGGATCAGTTTTCCCGCGTCCGCCGGGCAAAGGCCCCGTACAGGGCCGGGTCCATCACCGCCTCGTAGCCGAGCAGCCGGGCCACGGGGGCCCCGTCGTCGTCCAGGAAGGTGATGTCTCCCGTCATCCGGCGGCGGGAGCATTCCCGCACCTCCAGGGCCGCGGTCACCGCCTCCGGAAACCGCCGCCGATACTGCCGGTAGGCGGCCGCGTAAACCGGCAGCGACACCACCCCCCGCTGCAGATGGCACCAGATGATGGCCATCTGGAAGGCAGAATCGAGGGCCAGCGGATCGGCGATCCACCGGCTTCGGGGCGGCGACGCCATCCACTGGTTCGGCGCAGGCGCGCAGGCCACCCGGGCCAGAACGCCCGCCTCGGTCACGCCCTCCAGCCGGCGGATGCCCCGGAGGGGCTCGCCGTGAAAGAGCACCTGCTCGTAGATCTCCTTGATATCCGGCGGCTTCGGCCCCCGGAACCGTGACAGGTCCGGCGAGGGCGACAGCGAGTTGGGCGGCGTGGCCGTCAGGATGGCCCGGGCGCTGGAGTGAATCACCTCCCGGCCCGCGGCGGAAACCCCGTCCCGGATCTGAACGTCCACCTCGAAGTGGTCCCCATTTTTCCGGGCCTTGCCGGCCATCAGCCGGATCAGCTTCTTTTCCTCCTGCAACCTGATGCCGCTTTGCAGCCGGATCTCGTCGAGCCCGTGGAGGAACAGCCCCGGATTGCCATGCAGCGCCCCATGCCCCAGCCACTCGGTGATCAGGGCAAAGGGCACCACCGGCCGGCCGTCCAGAACGTGGGCGTCCAGTATCGGCAGGTTGCCCACATCGATCTCCCGCTTGAAGGTGAGTGACATTGGCGCCTCCGGCGCCGTCTCCGCCGCCGGCGGCGCCGGTGTCGCCGCCATTGTCGGCGACGGTTCGGCCGCCGCGTCCGACCGACCTGTGTCCGAGCGACCCACGTCCGACCAGCTCGTGTCTGATCGGCCCGTGTCCGTATTCCGGGCCATTCCCTCCGACCCGGCGAATCCCGAGCCCGATCCGGCGAATCCCGAGCCCAGCACCACCTCCACGGCCTGATCCGCGTTGCGCCCCGCCACCCCGCGCATTTCCCGCAGCAGGCTCTGGATGCCTGCGTCCAGCGGGATCAGGGAGACCCCCATCCGGGCAAACTCCCGCTTCAGGCCATCCGATACCATGCCCCCGTCCCAGGGCCCCCAGTTGAG
>JAABTE010000400.1 GCA_011390035.1 Desulfobacteraceae bacterium
GCGGCACCGCCTGGACGGATGAAAATGGCCGCTATCGGCTGGAGGGCCTGCGGTCCACCGATGCCGCCGGCAACGCCATCGCCGATTATCAGGTGACGGTGGACGCCTTTACCCGGTATCTGGAGGACGGCGCCTCCATCCGCTACCGCCAGTCCGTGAAAAGCGGAAAGCGCGTGGGCGACGTGGTCGATTTCATTCTCGCCCGGGCATCGGAGGCCAGCGGAGACGCCATCGCCGGAACGGTAAGCAACCCCGGCGCCCTCGGCGGCGATTATGTGGCGGTGGACATCTTCAGGGGCGTGGATGGCGCCGCCGTGTTCGAGCAGCATCTGCTGCTGGACGATTACAACGGCTTCCGCTTCACCGATCTCATTTCGGGCGCCACCTACTATCTGGGCTTCGGCGCATACGTCGGCGAGGTGGAGACTGCCACCTCCTATCAGTGGGCCGGCGAGTGCGCCGGATGCGGTCATGATATCGGTTTTGCGGACACCGCCGAGCACCAGCCGCCGGCCGGCGTCCGGACCTACTCGCCGGGGGTGGTCCCATTCCAGTTTCAATTCGACACCAGCCTGCGACGCGCCATTCCGAACGGGCTCAGTGGGCCAGGCCCGGTCACCCGACTCGCCCCCCGATCCACTGTCCTGAACCTGGCCCGGACCCCCTCCGAGGCGGTCTCCAGCGCCCCAAGGATGACCGTGACCTGGCAGCCCACCGCGGCCGGCGCTGAGGAAAAATACTACTTCCTTTTTAATAAGAAGGCGGATTACCAGATCAATAAGCGCAACGCCCCCACCCCGGCCTCCACCGCCAGGGTCTCCACCAGCGGGGATCTTTCCGGCGATTCCGTCACCTGGTATTTCCATGTGGCCGCCGAGGACGACCGGGGCCGCATCGGCCAGACCAGCTCCCTGACCTTCGCCGTGGACACGGTGGCCCCCCGGAACATTCAGATCCGAGCCTCGCGCTCGGCCGCCGCAGTGGGCTCCGGCGTGATTCAACTGGAACTGGGCGCCACCGGCGCAACGGAGATGTACATCAGCAACACCGGTTTCGGCGAGGGCGGCCAGTGGGAAAAGTTCGCCGCCAACCGGCAGTGGACCCTGCCCGCCGGCGGGCCGGACACGGCAACGGTGTATGTCCAGTTCCGGGACGCGGCCCGGAACGCGGCGGGGGCGGTGGTCACCGTCTCCAGGGCCGGGCTGCCGACACTGTCGGACGCTGTGGCCATTCTACGAGTGGCTTGCGGCATCCAGACGGCAGACGACATGCAGCGGCTGGACGTGACCGGGGATGGTGTGGTGGGGTTGGCGGACGCGATGGTTATTCTACAAAATATCGCCGGATTGAGGCAATAGCGGGAGAAACCCCATTAAAATGGCCCTCCTGTCCATGCGCCAGGCTTTGACATGGCCGCCCACAGCGGCTATAAATGAACGAGGCGCCCATCGCGATCCGAATACAGAGGACGGGTTTCGGGCGACAACCACCCGCAGGACCAGGACACTCAAAGGAGAACCTCATGAAACGCCCCATCATTGTCGCCATCTGCCTGTGCTGTTGGAACCTTGCCATGGCCTCGGCCGCGGTCGCCGCGGTGCCATCCATCAGCGGCGTCGTTAAGGCGGCGGATACCGACCTGCCCCTGGCCGGCCATTTCGTTCATGTTTATGACGCCTTCAACGGCCAGGATATGGGCCATGCCAGAACCGGAGCCGATGGGACTTATGCCATCCCCAACGGCATCGACAGCACCGCGCCCCTGCCGGCGGGCCCGGATCTGATCGTCGTGGCCAGGCCGCCGGAGGCCGATCGGACATATCTTGATCAGTCTTACAACGGCAGGCCCCTGGGCCAGCCGGCGGACATCCTTCGGCTGGGCCCGAGCGAGGCGCGGACAGGCATCGATTTTTCCCTGAACCGGGCGCCGGACAACAGGCTCACCGGCACGGCGCGGGATGCGGCCGGCAATCCCATTTCAACCTTCAACGGCAGGCAGCTTTACATCGTGATCCGCTCGCCCTCCCTGGACTATGATCGCAATATTCCGGTGCCGGCGGGCGGGGTTTACGAGTTCACACGCCTGCCCCCGGCCAACGATTACCATGTCAGCGTGGAAACCACCCAGGCGGACGGATGCGTCGTCTATTACTCCTACCGACTGGCGGCCGGCCAGACCATCGGCGTGGACGCGCCGGCGGCCAGCGCCCTCTTCGCGCCCACCAGAATCCCCGTGGCCGAAACCACCGACCTGTCTTTAATCGACATCATCATCGATCCGAGCCAGCCCCGAACCATCGAGGGGA
>JAABTE010000401.1 GCA_011390035.1 Desulfobacteraceae bacterium
GCCGCGGACACCCAACTGCCGCTTCAAGGCTACGCCATGTCCATCTGGACGGAGGACATGCCGTTTGAAACCTACCCTTCCACCGACGCAACCGGCCACTACCTGGCCTGCGGCGCACCGGCGTCAGACAGGTTCATCGTCATGGTCCAGCCGCCTCCCGGCGTTTCCGAATACTTCGGCGCCTTTTACAATGGCAAGGAAAATCCGCCCGCGGCGGACCGCGTATCGACGACGGCCGGAAACGCCGCTGGCATCGAT
>JAABTE010000402.1 GCA_011390035.1 Desulfobacteraceae bacterium
CATGCCCCGCCCCGACCAGCGCTTCTGGCGCCGGATGCTCCGCCTGCCCACCGACGGATGGCTGCTGGACGCCGGCGGCGGCACCGGCCGCGTGGCCGGGGCGCTGACGGCGGAGGCGGCCGGCGTCGTCATCTGCGACGTGTCCGCCCCCATGCTCCGCCAGTCCTCGCGGAAAAGCAACGGCGCCAGGCCGGTGGCCGGGGCGGCAGAGGCGCTGCCCTTTCCGGACGGAACATTCCGGCGGGCGCTGGTGGTGGACGCCCTGCACCACTTCGCGGATCAGAAATCGGCCCTCGCCGACCTGCATCGGGCCCTGGGGCCCGGCGGCCGGCTGGTGATCGAGGAACCGGACATCGCCCGGTTCCCCGTGAAGTTGGTCGCTTTGATGGAGCGCTGGAGCCGGATGCGCAGCCGGTTTCTGCCGCCGGAAGCCATTGTGGCCATGGCGGCCGGCGCCGGCTTTCATGCCCGAATCGCCCGGCGGGCCGCCTTTCGCGCCTGGATCATCGCCGACAAGCCGGCGGCCGCTAGCACTTCAGAAAGCGCAGCACCGCCTCCAGGTCCGGGATCTCTTTAAGCTCATAGACCTTGATCCACTCGATGCGGCCATCCTCGCCCACCAGGATGTTGGCCCGGCCGGAAAAGCCCATCTTCTCCACAAACAGGTCGTACTTGCGGGCCACCTCCCCATGGGGCCAGAAGTCGGCCAGAAGATCGGTCTTTTCCACGCCGATGGCCTCCGCCCATGCCTTTTTGGCGGGGGTGGAGTCCACGCTCAGGCCCAGGGCCACGGCGTTGCACTCGGTCAGGGCCTCCCGCTTGACCTCCAGGGCCTTCATCTGGATCTCGCAGATGCCGGTGAAGGCCAGCGGGTGAAATGACAGCAGCACCCGCTTTCCCTTAAGGCCGGACAGGGAGATCTCCTTTCCGTTCTGGTTGGGCAGGGTAAAATCCGGGGCCGCGTCTCCCGTTTTCAAGGCGATTTCTCTCATGGCGCTCTCCTTTTCAGTCGTTTTTTTGATTATCAGCCGTTTTTTCCGATTATCAGCCGTTCTCCTTCTCGAATGTCCTCATGAAATCGGCCAGGGCCGCCACCGCCTCAAGCGAGGTGGCGTTATAGATGGAGGCCCGGCATCCACCCACGGATCGGTGGCCCTTCAGGCCGCCAAGACCCGCCTCCGAAGCCTTTGCCACGAACCGCTTTTCCAGGTCCTCGCTCGGCAGGCGGAAGGTGACGTTCATCCGGGAGCGGCTGTCCGGGTCGGCCGTGCCCCTGTAAAACTCCGAGCCGTCCATCAGGTCATACAGCAGCGCGGCCTTCTTCTCGTTGACCTCGGCCATCTTTTCAAGCCCGCCCATGGTCTCCTCCAGCCACTTCAGCACCAGTTGCACCGCGTAGATGGCAAAGCACGGCGGCGTGTTGTACAGCGATTTCTTTTCGCTGTAGGTGGTGTACTTGAGCATGCTGGGCAGGGTTTTCGGAACCCGGTCCAGCAGGTCCTGGCGGATGATGACCATGCAGACGCCCGCCGGGCCGATGTTCTTCTGGGCGCCGGCGTAGATCAGGCCGAAGGGCGCAGGATCGATGGGCCTGCTCATGATGTCCGAAGACATGTCGGCCACGAGGGGAACGCCTCCGGTGTCGGGCATGGCGGCCCACTGGGTGCCCTTTATGGTGTTGTTGGAGGTGATGTGGGCGTAGGCCGCGCCCTTGCTGAAGGAAATGTCCTTGGGGATGTAGCGGAAGTCCCGGTCCTCGGAGGAGGCCACGGTTTTGACCGTCTTGCCCACGATGGCGGCCTCCTTGATGGCCTTGGTGGACCAGGTGCCGGTGTTTACGTAATCGGCGCTGTCTCCTTCGCCCAGCAGGTTCATGGGGATCATGGCGAACTGCATGGAGGCGCCGCCCTGGATGAAGAGCACATGATAGCGGTCATCAAGGCCCAGCAGCCGGCGGGTCCTGGCGATGGCGTCGTCCAGGACCGCCTCGAACTGCCTGGACCGGTGGCTCACCTCGGCGATGGACATGCCGGTGCCCTCGAAATCCAGAAAGGTCGCCTGAATGGTTTCCAGCACCGCCAACGGCAGGGCGGCGGGGCCGGGGTTGAAGTTGTAAATCCGATGATGGGTCATTTTGTTCCTGTTCCTCCGTTCCGGTTTAAGGGTGGCTTCCGATGGCGCGGGAAGGTGTCGCCTCCCGCGCGCAACCGTCTTTTTTGCACCTAAACCGGGGTTCCTGTCAACTTTAATTATGGCCTCTAGCTCAAAGCCTTCCCGACCGAAGAATCGACAAAATCAGCCACACCCCCAGCACCGTGGCGATGAAATAGCCGGACACCCCCAGCACCGCCGTGAGCGGCACGGTGGCGCCGCCCAGAACATCCAGGGTCACGTCCATGATCTTCAAGGGCGAGTTGAGGATCAGCGACGCGGCCAGAATGGAGGCCGACACCACCATCCCCACCACGAGCCGGTTTCCTAACCGCTCCAGCCGGAGGCTCAGGTCTTCGGTGGCGTTATGGCGCATCTCGATGCGGGTTTCGCCCTTTGCGGCGCTTTTCAGGATGTCG
>JAABTE010000403.1 GCA_011390035.1 Desulfobacteraceae bacterium
GGGTGAATCGGGCATGGTGTCAGAGGGGCTGTTCAATGGCCATCGCCTTTTTCTCAACGGTTCGCGCCATTTTGCGCCGGTCATCGACCAGCTTTCGGGCGATGTCCGGATCGGAGAGGGCCAGGATCTGGGCCGCCAGGATGCCGGCGTTGGTGGCGCCCACCTTGCCCACGGCCACGGTGGCCACGGGAAGGCCCGGGGGCATCTGGACGGTGGCCAGCAGGGCGTCCATGCCCTGGAGGCTGGAGGCGTCGATGGGCACACCGATGATGGGCAGCGTGGAGTGGGCGGCCATGGCGCCGGCAAGGTGGGCGGCGTAGCCCGCGCCGGCGATGATCACCTTTATGCCCCTTTCCGCCGCGGAGGCGGCATAGTGGGCCGCTCGCTGGGGGCTGCGGTGGGCCGAGGCCACGGTCATTTCAAAGGGGATGCCGAATTTTTTCAGGCTGGCGGCCGCCGCCTCCATCACGGGCAGATCCGAATCGCTGCCCATGACAATGCCCACCGAGGGCCCCCGCTCCATGCGGCGCAGGGCCTTGCCGCCGATGTCGTTTCTATAGTGAACGCCCTCCCAGGTGATCCTGGAGACGGCGTCGTAGGCGGTGGCGATGGCCTCCCGAACCGTGTCGCCCAGGGCGGTGACGCCCAGCACCCGGCCGCCGCTGGTGACGACCTGGTCATCCGAGGCGGCCGTGCCCGCGTGAAAGACCGTCACGTCCTTCATGGCGTCCGCGGCATCAAGGCCCGAGATGGGAATGCCATTTTTATAGGAGCCGGGATATCCGCCGGAGGCCATCACCACGCAGACGGAGGCCCGGGGGTCGATGTCCAGCCGACACGCCCCCAGCCGCTCCTCGATCACCGCCTCCATGACGGGAATGATGTCGTTGCGCATCCGGATCAGCAGGGGCTGGGCCTCCGGGTCGCCGAAGCGGCCGTTAAACTCCAGCACCTTGATCTGGTCGTCCTGGATCATCATGCCGGCGTACAGCACGCCCTTGTAGGGGTGGCCCTCGGCGGCCATGGCCCGCACCGTGGGCAGCATCACCTCCCGCATGATCTTTCGGTGCATGTAGGCGTCCACCACCGGGGCGGGGGAATAGGCGCCCATGCCGCCGGTGTTGGGACCCTTGTCGTCGTCGTAGATCGGCTTGTGGTCCTGGGACGAGGGCAGCGGCAGCACGCTCTTGCCGTCGGTGAAGGCCAGAAAGGATGCCTCCTCGCCGGTCAGGCATGCCTCCACCACCACCTGGTCCCCCGCATCGCCAAATTCCCGGTCCTTCATGATCCGGTCCAGGGCTGCCAGGGCCTCGGCCTCGGTGGCGCAGACGATAACGCCCTTGCCCGCGGCCAGGCCATCTGCCTTGACCACCACCGGGGCCCCCATCTCGCGGATGTAGGCCCGGGCGTCTTCGTAATCGATGAAGCTGCGCCCGGCGGCCGTGGGGATGTTGTACTTGACCATCAGGTCCTTGGCAAAGGACTTGCTCGACTCCAGCCGGGCCGCCTTGCGGGAGGCGCCGAAGACGCGCAGGCCCTTTTCCTCGAACCGGTCCACGATCCCCATGGAAAGGGGCCCCTCGGGCCCCACCACCGTCAGGTGGATGGCGTGTTCCGATGCGAAATCGATCAGCTTTTCGATTTCCTCGGCGCCGATGGGCACGCAGGTGGCGAGCTTTACGATGCCCGCGTTGCCGGGGGCGCAGTAGATCTTGTCCACCCGGGGACTCTGGGCGATTTTCCAGACAAGGGCGTGCTCCCTGCCGCCGCCGCCGACTACCAGTATATTCATGGGACCCTCCGATGTTCTACGGGTTTATATTTCATGGGATGAAGAATGCCGGCCATGGGGCTCACCGGCCCGCCAGGGCCAGCGCGATGAGCCGGTCCAGCAGCGCGCCGAAATCGTACCCGGCGGCGGCCGCCGCCTGGGGAAAGAGACTGGTGGGGGTCATGCCGGGGATGGTGTTGGTCTCCAGCACCCACATTCGCCGGTCCTTTAAAATCATGTCCGTGCGGCTGTAGCCCTTGCAGAAGAGGGCGGCGTGGGCCCGCCGGGCGTAATCCCGGGCCATGCTCGTCAGCTCGTCGTCGATGCGGGCCGGGCAGATCTCTTTGGTGGCGCCGGCCACATACTTGGCATCGTAATCGAAAAACTCATGGCCCTGCTCGGGGATGATCTCTATGATGGGCAGGGCCTCCGGATCTTCGTTGCCCAGCACCCCGCCGGTCAGCTCCACGCCTGGGATGTAGGCTTCCAGCAGCGCCTCGGCATCGTATTCCAGGGCCTTTTCCACGGCCGGGGCCAGGGCAGTCGCATCCCGCACGATGGACATGCCGATGCTCGACCCGCCGCTGACCGGCTTGACCACAATGGGCAGGCCGAGTTTCCCGACGGTGGCCGCCGCGTCGATGGCCTCCCCCCTCCGCGCCACGGCATAGGCGGGCACGGGCAGCCCCGCCTTCTCGTAAATCTGCTTTGCCGCCAGCTTGTTCATTGCCAGGGCCGAGCCCAGTACGCCGGCCCCCTGGTACGGAATGCCCAGAA
>JAABTE010000404.1 GCA_011390035.1 Desulfobacteraceae bacterium
AGGCCAAAAAGACCCCGGAGGTGGACGTTCCGGTTACGGTCCACATCGACACCGAGGGCCTGGAGGCCACCTTTTCCGAACAGGTCCACTCCGCCGCGGATCATTACTGGCTGGCGCTGGAGGCATACCGGGTCCGCCTGAACGAAACCTTTGACCGGCTCATCTGCATCAGCGGCCTGCGCAACATCCAGTCCCTCTGGTACCAGGAGGAGACGGCCCGCAAGGTCTTAAAACGCTTCCGGGGAAGGGCGCTTCTGGCAGACGAGGTGGGGCTGGGCAAGACCATCGAGGCGCTGCTGGTGTTTTCCGAGTATTATCAGCGGGGCATGATCAAAAACGGCCTGATCCTCACCCCCACCCCCCTGGTGAGCCAGTGGCGAAGCGAGCTGGCCTCCAAGTTCGGCCTTCAATTTCCTACAACGGATGATCCGGAGTTTCGTTCCGCAGGAGAGGCGTTCTGGGACGCGCCCTTTATCGTGGCATCCATCAATCTTGCCAAGTCGAAAAAGAACTTCGACGTGGTCACGCGCCGGGAGTGGGACATGGTGATTGTGGATGAGGCCCATCACCTGAAGAACCGGACCACCCTCAACTGGAAGCTGGTCAACGCCCTTAAGAAAAAATACCTCCTCCTGCTGTCGGCCACCCCGGTGGAAAACAACCTGATGGAGCTGTACAACCTGATCACCCTGCTCAAACCGGGCCAGCTCAAGACCGCCTCCGCCTTCAAGGAGGAGTTCATGACCCGGGGAGATCCCACCGATCCCCGGAATCGGGAAAAGCTCAAATCCCTTTTAAACGAGGTGATGATCCGCAATACCCGGGCCGTGGCCAGGGTCGGCCTGCCGCCGCGCTTTGCCCACACCCTCCGGGTGGAGCCGACAAGCCAGGAGCGGGAGCTGTACGAGCGCATCGAGGCCCTGATCCGGGAGATGAGCAGGGCCCGCGCCGCCAACCGCCTGCTGCTCAAAAGCCTGCTGGCCGAGGCCGGCTCCTCGCCCCGGGCGGTTCAGCTCGCCCTCCGGCGCCGGCTGGACAACCGGGAGGTTCCCAAAAAGGAGGAACAGCAGATCCGGGCGATTCTGAGCCTTTGCGACGGCATCAAGCAGACCCGGAAGAACCGGATGCTGCTGGATATTTTAAGGTCAAATCCGGGCAAGCTGATCATCTTTGTCAAATATCTGGGAACATTGGATCATCTGTCCGAGTTTCTCACGGAAAATCGCTTCGATCACGCCCTTTTCCACGGTTCCTTGAGCAATGCCCAAAAGGATGCCCAGGTGGCCCGGTTCAGCCAGGATGGGTCGGACGCGGCGGACATTCTTCTCACCACCGAGATCGGCGGCGAGGGCCAAAACCTTCAGTTCTGCAGCAAGATGATCAACTACGACCTGCCATGGAACCCCATGAAGATCGAGCAGCGCATCGGCCGCATCCATCGGATCGGACAGGAAAAGGAGGTGGCCATCTTCAATTTCTGCGGGGCGGGCAGCATCGAGGACTACATCCTGGAGATTCTGGACAAGAAGATCAACATGTTCGAGATGGTCATAGGCGAGATCGACATGATCCTGGGCCGCATCCGGGGAGAGCAGGATTTTTCCGACATGGCGTTTGACATCTGGACGTCGGCCGCCACGGAGGAGGACCGGAAGGCCGGCTTCAACCGCCTGGCCACCCAACTGAAGCGCTCAAAGACCAGCTACCTGAAGACCCGGGAGCTGGACGACAAGCTTTTCGAGGACAGCTATGAGATCTGACGCATCCTTTGGGGCGGCGACCGACTCGGCGGCGGCCGAATCGGACGAGGGCCTGCCGGCGCGGTTCGCCCGCCATTTTCTGGAAACCCACGGCGCCGTGGTGGAGACTAAACCGGAGGGCTGGGACGCCGTGCTGCCCCAGGACCTGGCCCGGCGGCTGGAGCTGGCCGAGCTGGTGTCGGCCGTTCGGGAGGCCGACGGCGGCGCTCCGGAGCTGCGCCTTCCGGAAAAGGCCGAAAGCCTGCCGCTGGGCTACGGCTCTCCCCTGGTGGAAAGGATGATCGAGCTGGCCTCGGACCGGGCGCCGCTCGCCGCCTGCCGGGTTCGGGTGGATTACCTGAAAAAGGCCGGCTTTGACAGGATGATCGCCGAGACCTTTTCCTTTCCGAACGCCCTTGCCTCGGTTATGGGAACGGCCGAAGCCAGGGCCGAGTATATCGTATTCAACTGCTGGTATCAGGCCCGCAGCGACGAGCAGCAGGAGGGCATGGTGGACCTGGTGTTCAACCTGGAGACGGCCGCGCCCATCCCCGGCATGGACGCCACCCTGACCGGGCTGGACCGGACATTTCCGCCGCCGGACGCCGCGCCGCAGGTTGCGCCCGGGGCGATGGCCCGCCTTCTGCCCCGGCTCCAAAAGGCCCTGGAAGCCGGCATCGCCATGGAAATCGCCCCCTTTCGGGAGCGGATGAAGCGGCGTTACCAGCGCGATATCCGGCACCTTTCCGAATATTACGACAGCCTTCGCGAGGAGATGGAAAAGAGTCTTGCGCGCACCGGCCTCACC
>JAABTE010000405.1 GCA_011390035.1 Desulfobacteraceae bacterium
GACCCTTCGGGTCATCTGGGTCATCTGGGTCATCTGGGTCATCTGCGTCGTCTGTGTCGTCTGTGTCATCTGCGTCATCTGCGTCATCTATGTCATCCGGACCATCTGGGTCATCCGGATCATGTGGACCCTCATGATCCATCTGCTGCGACATGGCGCGGTGGCCGATAACGGGGACGGCAACGATGACAACAATGGCAACGATGGCGGCGCCGTCAGGCGATTCATCGGGCGGACCGATCTTCCCCTGAGCGAAACCGGCCGCCGGCAGGCGCGGCAATGGGCCGGGCGCATGGCCGGCATCGATTTGGCCGGCATCTTTTGCAGCGATCTGTCCAGAAGCGCGGAAACGGCCCGGATCATCGCCGGCGGCCGCCCCATCCCCCTCACCCCGATCCCGGCCCTGTCGGAGATCCACCTGGGCCAGTGGGAGGGGCGGGCCATGGCGGATATCCGCCGCCGGCATCCGGATCAATGGACCGCCCGGGGCTCCAGCCTGGCCGGTTTCCGCCCCCCCGGCGGCGAAAGCTTCGGCGATCTGGCCGAGCGGGTCATCCCCGCCTTCGAAAGGATCACCGCCATCCCCGGCAACACGCTCATCGTGGCCCACGCCGGCGTCAACCGGGTGATTATATGTCACATCCTGAAAATGCCGCTCCAGCAGATTTTCAGCCTGGAACAATCCCACGGGGGATTGAATCTCATCCGGCCGACGGCGGGCGGTTTCCGGGTGTTGGCCCTGAACCTTGGAATCCATTTTATGTAACGATTCACACTTCACACTCGGAACCCATTTTTTTCAGCACAAGGAGGGATGCGATGTTACTGCCCAAATTCGACTACCATGCCCCAGGGAGCGTGGCCGATGCCTGCCTGATAATGGCGGAATACGGCGCCAAGGCCCGCCCCATCGCCGGCGGCACGGACCTGATGGTCAACATGAAAAAGCGGGTCGTCTGCCCCGAGCAGGTGGTGGCCATCGGCGACCTGGCCGAGCTGCGATCCATCGCTGGGGAAAACGGGGTTGTCCGCGTCGGCGCCTGCGTTACCGTCTCCGAGCTTGCGGCATCGGCCGACATTCAGCAAAAGATCAGCGCCCTTGCCGCCGGCGCCCGTGCGCTGGGCACCCCGCTGGTGCGCAACCGGGCCACCATCGGCGGCAACATCTGCTCGGCCCGCCCCGCCGCCGACCTGCCCCCGTCCCTGATGGCCTACGGCGCCACGGCCCGCCTGGCCAAAGCCGGCGGCGAGCGCTCCCTGCCCCTGGGCGATTTCTTCAAGGGGCCGGGCCTGACCCACATGGCCCCGGACGAGCTGCTCACCGGCTTTGACATCCCCGTCCCCCCGCCCGGCGCCGGCGCGGGCTACATCAACATCGGCATCCGCAAGGGCCAGGACTGCAACCTGGTCAACGTCTGCGCCTACATCGCCCTTGCAAAGGACGGCGCCATCGAAACCGCCCGCGTAGTTCTGGGTTGCGTCGGCCCCACCCACCTGCGTGCGCCCTCCGCGGAAAAGCGCCTCCTGGGCGAAAAGCCGACCGAAGCCCTCTTCGCCGCCGCAGGCAAAGCCGCCATGGGCGACTGCACCCCGATCCTCGATTTCAGAGGCTCCGCCGAATACCGGCGCGCCATGGTGGGCACACTCACCCTGCGAACGCTTAAAATGGCGCTCAAAGAAGCCAGAGACCGATCATGACCCGCATTCAAAACCCCGGCGGCCCCACCCCCCGCCGCCCCAGCCCCACCCGTCCGGCCCCGGCGCCCCAAAACCAAAACCGGGAGATACCCCCGAAACCCAAAAGGTCAACCCAATGAAAAAACTAATCAATATAACCCTGAACGGCACCCCCAGAACCATTGCCGCCGCCCCCAACCAGACCCTGACGGACCTGCTCCGATACGACCTCGGCCTCACCGGCACCAAAAAGGGCTGCGAACTCGGCGACTGCGGCTCCTGCACGGTGATCATGGACGGCAAGCCCGTCAACTCCTGCCTCGTCCTGGCCTTCCAGGCCGACGGCAAGGAGGTCACCACCATCGAGGGCCTTGAAACCGAAGAGGGCCTTAACCCCCTCCAGGCCGCCTTTGTGGAAAAGGGCGCCATCCAGTGCGGCTTCTGCTCCCCCGGCATGATCCTGTCGGCCACGCACCTTCTACGGCACAACTCCAGCCCGGACCGCGACCAGATCCGCCAGGCCATCTCCGGCAACCTGTGCCGCTGCACCGGCTACCAGAAGATCATCGAGGCCGTCGAATCGGCGGCGGAAACCACCAGCGCGCCATAAAGGAGACGACGCCATGCCCCAATTCGACGTAATCAACACCCGAAAACAGCGGCTGGACACCCCCGCCAAAGCCACCGGCCGCGCCGTGTTCATCGACGACATGAAGATGCCGGGAATGCTTTACGGCGCCCTGGTCCAAAGCCCGCTGGCCCATGCCCGCATCATCTCCATCGACACGGAAAAGGCCCGCCGCCTGCCCGGCGTCCGCGCCGTCGTCACCGCCAAAGAGGCCGGCCTGGTCAAATACGGCGTCA
>JAABTE010000406.1 GCA_011390035.1 Desulfobacteraceae bacterium
GCTGGTTCAGTATCCGGTTGAGGGCCCGGCCGACCTGGCCGTCCAGGCCCGGGGTGATGCGGGGCAGCATCTCGATCACAGTCACGGTGGCGCCCAGGCGCAGCCACACCGAACCGATCTCCAGGCCGATGTAACCTCCCCCCACCACGCCCAGGTGGGCCGGCACCGCGTCCATGGACAGCGCGCCGGTGGAGTCGATGATCCGTTTTCCGTCCGGCTCCATGCCCGGCGGATGAACCGGCGCGCCGCCGGTGGCCAGCAGCGTGTGCCGGGCCGAAAGGGTCTTGTGGCCGGTGCCGGAAAGATCCACATGGACCCGGTCCGCCCCCTCCAGCCGGGCGGCGCCTTGGATCAGGGTCACACCGTTTCCGGTGAGCAGCTTGCGAACATTGTCCGTCAGCTCCTCGACCACCTTTTTCTTCCGGGCCATCAGGGCCGCAAGGTCCAGGTTCACGCCGCCCATTTCGATGCCGTGCTCGGCGAACCTGTGCTTGGCCAGGTGGTAAAACTCGCTGGAATCGAGAAGGGCCTTGCTGGGGATGCACCCCACGTTGAGGCACACGCCCCCCAGGCGCGGATATCGCTCCACGCAGGCCACCTTCATCTGAAGCTGGGCAGCCCGCACGGCCGCCACATACCCGCCCGGGCCGCTGCCGATGATCACCAGATCGTAGGATTCCTTTTCCGTCATGATCACATCTCCAATAGCATCCGTTCGGGTTTTTCCACGCACTCCTTGATGCGCCGCAGAAAGGTGACCGCCTCCCGCCCGTCCACGATCCGATGATCGTAGGACAGGGCCAGGTACATCATGGGGCGGATCTCGATGGCGTCATCGATCACAACGGGCCGTTTGTCGATCCGATGCATCCCCAGAATGGCGCTCTGGGGCGTGTTGAGAATCGGCGTGCTGAGAAGCGATCCGAACACCCCGCCGTTGGTGAGGGTGAAGGTGCCCCCCTCCATGTCCGACAGCTCCAGGCGGTTCTGCTTGATCTTGACCACATAATCGACGATGGCCTGCTCGATGGCGGCGAAGCTCAACCGGTCCGCGTGGCGGATCACCGGCACCACCAGGCCCCGGTCCGATCCCACGGCCACGCCGATGTGACAGTAGTCGTGATAGACAATGTCGTCGCCCTCGATAAAGGCGTTGATGGCCGGAAATTCCCCAAGGGCCGCAACAGACGCCTTGATGAAAAAGGACATCATCCCCAGCGAGACGTCGTGCTTTTTCTTGAACGCCTCCTTGTATTCGGCACGCATGGCCATAAGGGCGCTCATGTCCACGTCGTTGAAGGTGGTGAGCATGGCCGTGTTGCGCCGGGCCTCCAGCAGCCTGGCGGCGATGCGGCGGCGAATTGGGCTCATAGGGGTCCGCCGGGTGGTTTCTTCGGGCGTGGCCGCCTTTGTGGAGCCGGGGGCTGCCTGGGCGGATTCGGCCGGGGGACCGGGGGCGGCGCTCGCCTTTCCGCCGGCCGCTTCCGGCGGGCGGCTTTCCAGATAGGCGATGAGATCTCCCTTTGTGACCCGACCACCGGGGCCGGTGCCGGTGACAACTGCCGGATCGATCCCCTTCAGAGCCGCCAGCCTGCGCACGGATGGCGGGTAAATCGGAGCGGCGGCGCCGTCTTCTTTTTCGGATGCGCCGGCGGTTTCGGCGGGCCGACCGGCCTGGGCCGCCTCCCCCATATCCCAGGTTTCAGACAGCTTTTTCGGCGGCGCCTGGGGAACGCTCTTTTCCGGTGGAACATCCGACTCGGCCCCCCCGGCGCGATCCGTTTCAGCGGTGTCGGCCTTACCCGGCGTTTCCGCCGCCTGGGCCGCCGTGGTCTCGATAGCGCCCACCACCGCGCCCACCGGCACGGTCTCTCCGGCGGGAACCTTGATTTGCAAAATCCCGTCCGCCTCCGCCGTCACCTCCAGGGTCACCTTGTCCGTCTCAATGACAAAGAGTGGGGCTTCCTTACGAACGGCCGCGCCGTCCTCCGCATACCACTGGGCCAGCACCGCCTCCTTGATCGATTCGCCGACACTGGGCACCTTCACGTCGATCCGCATGGGCTCTCCTTTTCATATCGGTTCAGACCGGCTCGCCGAAAGGGCGGTCATACGGTCCGGGTAATCGGTGAACAGACCATCGACGCCCATGGCCCAAAACCGGTCCATGTCCGCCGTGTCATTGACCGTCCACATGTGGACGGGAAGGCCCCGCCGCCGCGCCGCCCGGATGAACTCGGGGGAAATGACGCGGATCGGGCCCTTGTATTCCGGCAACTGGAAGGCGATGGCGGGGCTTTTGAACAGCCGGGCAAGCCCCAGCCGCCACAGGAGCGAAAAGAGCCCCGCCTCCGGGGGGCTTGCGCTGGTGGCCACCGCCGGGCATCGCCGCCGGAATTCCCGCAGCCGCCGATGGTGAAAGGACGCCACCAGCACGCGGTCCTCCGCCCCACGCGCGGTGATGACCCGGGCCATGGCCGCCACCAGTTCCGGCGTGTCATCCTTGATATCCACATTGATGGGCGCACCGGCGGTGGC
>JAABTE010000407.1 GCA_011390035.1 Desulfobacteraceae bacterium
AGGGAAACCCGGCCTTCCGAAAGCTCCCCGTCTCCGGGCGCCTCGCACTGAACCAGCACCCCCAGCCGGGCGATGCGGGAGCGCTCTGAGAACATCAGGTGTTCCGGCCGATCCCGGAACCGCTCCACCAGATCGCCGGACAGGGCAAATTCGGCGCGAAAGACGATCCTGCGGCGATCCGCACGCAGAACCTCGGCAATCAGCCCGTCTCCGGACTGGGGAAAGCCGCGCAGGGTTTCGGTGGGGTGGGTCATGTCGAAGTCTCCTTGAATGGCCGGATTGTATATGAACTGAACCGCTCCCGGATCAGCGCCAGGTTTTCCCTCTTGCAAAGGGCCCATTCCGGTGCCACAAGCTCCTCGGGATGCGGATCGCCGGTGACCCGCTGAATCACCATTCCCGGCGGCAGCCGACGGATGAAATCCACCACCAGGTCTGCGTATTCATCCTGTTCCAGCGGGCGATATCCGCCGGAGGCATAAAGCCGCTCCAGCGCCGTGCCCCGGGTCACATACAGCAGGTGGATCTTGATGCCGTCCATGCCAAGGGCGGCCACGGCGTCGGCGGTCTCCATCATGGCGCGTGGGTCCTCCCCCGGAAGCCCGAGGATCACATGGGCGCAGATGAAGATCCCCCGGTTCCGGGTCAGGGCCACCGCCTCCCGGAAGCACCCGAAGTCATGGCCCCGGTTGATCCGGGCCAGGGTGGCGTCGTGGGCGGACTGGAGGCCGTATTCCACCCAGACCATCCGGGATTCGGCATAGCCGGCCAGAAGGTCGATCTTTTCCCGGTCCACGCAGTCGGGCCGGGTGCCGACGGAAAGGCCCACAACATCGGGAACCGAAAGGGCCGCGTCATAGAGCCGCCGCAGCCGGTCCACCGGCGCGTAGGTGTTGGAAAAGGACTGAAAATAGGCGATGAATTTTTTCGCCTTGTATCGCCGGGCCATGGCCTCGGCCCCCCGGCGAACCTGTTCGGCCACGCCAATGCCGGCGGCCATGGCCCCGGTGCCGGAGCCCCGTGCGTTGCAGTAGATACAGCCCCCCGTCCCCACCGTCCCATCCCGGTTCGGGCAGGTGAGGCCCGCGTCCACCGTGATCTTCTGCACCCGCCGGCCAAAGCGGTTTTTCAGCCATGCATTAAAATCCAGCCAGGTTTTTTCCATTGTACGTCCAAAAGCAAAATCAGCGTAATCAGTGTAATCTGCGCAAATCAGCGGTTCAGACAACATTTCCGTCTTTAAGAACTTTGACGAAGCCCTGCCCCGAAGCCCGCCGCCCTTGATTTTCGGCGCCCGCGGTTATATAACGTATGCCGCGATCCGGAAAGGACGCGGGCAGCGGCCCTCGCCGAAGGCCGCTGCCCGCCCGGATCATCCGAGCCATACCGGCCAACAGCGTATCACGGAGGCGCGGGCCTTCTCAACGGAAAAGGCCCTTTTATTTGTTTCATGGACACCAATTTCGACACCTGCGACATCATTGTGGTGGGCGCCGGCCACGCCGGATGCGAGGCGGCCCTGGCCGCGGCCCGCATGGGATGCAGCGTCTTTGTCTTCGCCATCGACCTTGACAAGTTGGCCGCCATGCCGTGCAGCCCCTCGGTGGGCGGCATGGCAAAGGGCCAGCTCGTGCGCGAGATCGACGCCCTCGGCGGCCAGATGGCCCGGGCCGC
The DNA here is from genome assembly GCA_011390035.1 of Desulfobacteraceae bacterium. Taxonomy (GTDB): domain Bacteria; phylum Desulfobacterota; class Desulfobacteria; order Desulfobacterales; family JAABSP01; genus JAABTE01. Next base: position 1,675 of record JAABTE010000407.1, read on the forward strand.
GGACGAAAGCGCCATTCAATACAAGACCCTGAACACCCGAAAGGGCCCGGCAGTCCAGTCCACCCGCACCCAGAACGACAAGATCCGCCACCACATCGTGATGAAGGCGGCCGTGGAGGACCAGCCGAACCTGGAGCTGAAGCAGGCCCTGGTGGAGCGCATCCTGGTGGAGGACGGACGGGCAACCGGCGTGGTGGACTGGACCGGCCACGCTTACAGCGCCCGGGCCGTGGTGCTGGCCACGGGCACATTCCTGTCGGGCCTCGTTCACATCGGGTTCAAGTCCATGAAGGCGGGCCGGGCCGGCGAGTTCGCCGCCTACGGCCTGCCGGCCCACCTGCGGGAGCTGGGCTTTGAACTGGGCCGGATGAAAACCGGCACCCCGCCCCGGCTCCACCGGGACTCCATAGACTTTTCCCGGTTCGAGATCCAGCAAGGAGACGAGCGGCCCCGCCCCTTTTCCCTTTTCACCAAGGATTTCAATCCCATCCAGCGCCCCTGCCACATGGGATACACCAACCCCCGCACCCACGCCATCATCCGGGAGAACCTGCGCCACTCGGCCCTCTACGGCGGCGTGATCAAGGGCGTGTCTGCCCGCTACTGCCCCTCTTTCGAAGACAAAGTGGTGCGCTTTCCGGAACGCGAGCGCCACCACGTCATCCTGGAGCCCGAGGGCCTGAATACCGGAGAGATCTACGCCAGCGGCCTGGGCAACAGCATGCCCGTGGCGATCCAGGCCCGGATCATCCACTCGGTGGAGGGCCTTGAGGAAGCACGGGTCATGCGGCCGGCCTATGCCATCGAATACGACTACGTCAACCCCCTCCAGCTCGCCCCCACCCTGGAGACCCGCCGGGTGTC
>JAABTE010000408.1 GCA_011390035.1 Desulfobacteraceae bacterium
CCGTCAGATGCGTAATATTTTGTCCCGTGATCGGCGGATTGACGAGCCGGGGCTGATCCTCCGGCGGCTGTTCGATGCCCGGCCGGCTATCTGGCGTCTGATCCATGATTTTTAGTATCCTTTGGCGATGATCGCCCACTGGTTCAATGTTTCGGTTACGCCCGCCGGCTCAATGCCGACAATGCGCCGGTGACACAAAAGCTAAACACTTAAATATATGCCACAAGACGACTTAACGCAAGCGCATTCAGCGCCCGACGCCTCCGCCCCCTACTACGTCCCCGGCGGCGATGAGATCCCCCTGTTCATGGCCGCCTGGCATTCCCGGCTGCCGGTGATGCTGACGGGCCCCACCGGATGCGGCAAGACCCGGTTCGTGTCCCACATGGCCCACCGGCTGGGCCGGCCGCTGATCACCGTGGCGTGCCACGAGGACCTGTTCGCCTCGGACCTTATCGGCCGCTACCTGCTCAAGGGCGACGAGACCATCTGGACCGACGGCCCCCTCACCCAGGCTGTGCGCTCCGGCGCCATCTGCTACCTGGACGAGATCGTGGAAGCCCGGAAGGACACCACGGTGGTGATCCACCCGCTAAGCGACGACCGGCGGCGGATGACCCTGGACAAAAAAGGGGAAGCGCTTAACGCGCATCCGGATTTTATGCTGGTGATATCCTACAATCCGGGCTACCAGTCGATTCTCAAGGACCTGAAGCCCTCCACGCGCCAGCGCTTTGTGACGATTGCCTTCGATTACCCGGAGGCGGAAAAGGAGGCTCAAATCGTGGCCGGCGAGGGGGCCATCGACATGGAGGCCGCCCGGCGGCTGGTGCGCCTGGCCCACCGGATTCGCAACATCCGGGAACACGGCCTTGCCGAGGGCGCCGGCACCCGGCTGCTGATCCACGCGGCCCGGCTGATGAAAAACGGCATCCCGGCCCAGCGGGCCTGCGAGGCGGCCGTCTGCATGCCCCTGACGGATGACGAGCGGCTGCTGCGGACGCTTTTTGAACTGATCGGAGATATCTTTTAGTTTCTATGGTTGATCCCCTCGCTCCGCTTCGGGTGCTGGACCCGGAACTTGCCGACGCCGTGGCCGGCCTTCTGGCGGGAAAACCCGCCCCCCCGGACACTGCCATTGAGGCCCTGGTGGCCGATACCTTCTGGGCCATCGGCATCGAGATCGGCTTTGGCTACGCCGTGGCCAGGGGCCACGCCCGCCTGCTGGGGGCCGCGCTCCCGTATAGGCTGAAACCGGATCGATCGAACCCCCATCCGACAGACCCGAATCGACTGAAGCAGGAACGGCTGGCTTCCGATTGTCTGAAATGGGATCGGCTGACACGATATCGGAAACTGATCCGGCAATTCGGCGCAGAGGGCCCCGGCATCGGCGGACTGATGGCCACCCATCTTCCATCCGTTCTGGCCGCGGGCAACGGCCTTGCCGACCGATTCCTGACCACCGTATCCGCAATGCGGGCAAAGGGCGACTACACCCTCAACGCCCCCCTGACCTGCATCGACGCCATGCTTCAGGAAAAGGACGCGGCATCGGCATCGGCTTTTCTGGATCTGCTGGATACCCTATACGCCTGGGACATGTCATACAATCAAAGCCTTCGCCTGACCCACGCCCTGCCCCGGGCGGCGCTTGGATGGCCTTTGGGGAAACGCCCCTGGCGGATCATGCAGCTATGCCGGGTGGCGCGAACGGATCTTCAGTTGACGGAATCCTTCCTCCAGGGCATGGACAAGGGCCTTGATCTGTTGCGGCGGGAGGGCCTGGAACAGTATATATCGGAGGGCCTGGGGCGATTCGCCGAGGACGCGGATGCGGGCAGGGCATTTCTGGAACTCCAGTCCCGCCCCGCCATGGAGCGCCTTGCCGCCCTCCAGGTGACGGTCCCCCTGTCCCAGGAGTCCGAGGATCTGGCCCGATACCTGCGAGCCCGAACCGGCCGCGCCGCCGCCATCCGCCCCATGACGGACCTGCCCTGCGGGGCCATCATGGAAGACCAGGAAAACAACCCTCCCCTGGCCCTGTATGACGGAAAGACGCTTTACCTGATCGACCCCATTGACCACCTGGACAGCCGACAGGATAATATCCTATTATATAAGGCGCTGGCCAAGCTGGAATCGGCCATGAGCGAATACGGCACCTTCGATTTTGACCTTCGGCGGTGCCTGGATGAACAACTGTATGAGCAGCCGGATGAAAAACCGGATGAACAACTGGATCAGCAACCGGATCAGCAACCGGATCAGCAACCGGATCAGCAACCGGATGAACAACGCCGCATAGATGAACAACAGCGCCCTGATGAATGCCCGGATCTGGACATTATTAAAAGGAAACGCGAACGGATGGCGCCTCCCGACGCGCCGGAAGACGAGGCGCCGGACCTGGAGCGGCTTTTCCGCCTGTTTCCGCTGCCGGCGCTGGCGCGGGATCTTTATACCTGTTATGAACACGGTCGGCTGATGCGACTGCTGGGCCGCGACTATCCCGGCATCCTCCGGCAGGC
>JAABTE010000409.1 GCA_011390035.1 Desulfobacteraceae bacterium
GGAGCTGGGGATCGCCCGGACCTTTCAGACCATCCGACTGTTTCAGAACCTGTCGGTGGTGGAAAACGTGCTGGCCGGCTGCCACTGCCGGATGCGCTCGGGCGCCATCGCCGGAATGCTGGGTACCCGGGCCCAGCGGCAGGAAGAGAGCGAGGCCCTGGATCGGGCCATGGATCGGCTGGCATTCGTGGGGCTTTCCAAATACTCGGGGCATCTGGCGAAAAACCTCTCATACGGAAACCAGCGGCTCCTGGAGATCGCAAGGGCCCTGGCCACCGAGCCCCGGCTTCTGATTCTCGACGAGCCGGCCGGCGGCATGAACGAACAGGAGACCGACTACCTGGTGGGCCTGATCCGCAAGATGCGGGATGATCAGGGCATGACCATTCTGCTCATAGAGCACGACATGGGGCTGGTGATGGAGGCCTGCGACCGGCTCGTGGTGATCGAATACGGCCGAAAGATCGCCGAGGGCGAGCCGGACGAGATCAAGGCCGATCCCCGGGTCATTGAGGCCTACCTGGGAACGGATGATCCGGACGAGGACGAGGAGGATTCGGACGAGGCGGGCGCGCCGGATTCGGAGGTGATCAGCTTCCACGCGAGCGAAGAAACCGATGGCGGGCAAAAATGACAAATCTGCTGGAAATAAAGAATCTGCATGTAAAATATGGCAACGTGGAGGCGCTGCACGGCATCGATTTGACGGTGGGCGAGGGGGAGATCGTCACCATCCTCGGGGCCAACGGCGCCGGGAAATCGACCACCCTGATGACCATCAGCGGATTGCTCAAGCCGTCGGAGGGCGAGATCCTGCTGGAGGGAAAGCCCCTGCACAAGCTGGCCGCTCACAAGGTGGTAAGGGAGCGCATCTCCCAGTCCCCGGAAGGCCGGCGCGTCTTCGGCACATTGACGGTTCGGGAAAACCTGAACCTGGGCGCCTTCACCGCCACAGATCCGGCCCAGACCCGAAGGAATCTGGATTGGATCTATGATCTGTTCCCCCGCCTGAAGGAGCGCCGGGAGCAGTTGGCCGGCACCCTGTCCGGCGGCGAGCAGCAGATGCTGGCCATCGGCCGCGCGCTGATGAGTTCGCCCCGGATCCTTTTGCTGGACGAGCCGAGCCTCGGCCTGGCACCCATTCTGGTCAAGGCCATCTTCAACACCATTCGCCATATCAACAAGACCGGCGTGACCGTGCTGCTGGTGGAACAGAACGCCCGGGCCGCCCTGAAGCTGGCCCACCGGGGCTATGTTATGGAGGTGGGGCGGATCGTGATGCGGGATTCGGCCAGGTCGCTGTTGTCTAACCCGGACGTGATCAACGCCTACCTGGGCGGCGGCAAATAGCCCGCGGGCAGGGGGGGCGGGCGCATCAGATCCAGCAGGAGGAGCTTCCCCCCCAAATAGCCCGCGGGCAGGGGGGCGGGCGGGGCGTAAACGGTGCCGGGCTACGCTCAGGCCGTGGCGTGCCCCTTGTCCTTGAAGCGCTTTCGCACCGATTTGAACTGATTCTCGTTCCGCAGGAAGGCTTCGATCAGCCGGGGGTCGAACTGTGTGTTTTCTCCCTCGAGGATGATGTCCCTTGCCGCCTCATGGCTGAACGGATCCTTGTAGGAGCGCTTGCTGGTGAGCGCGTCATAAACGTCGGCGATGGACATGATCTGGGCCGCGACAGGGATCTGCTCGCCGGCCAATCCGCTGGGATAGCCCGCGCCGTCCCAGCGCTCATGGTGGAACATGGCGATCTCATAACCCAGCCACAGGTAGGGGGAGCCGGTTTTTTCGTAAATTTCACGGATGAACCGGCCGCCGATGGTGGTATGGGTTTTCATGACCTCCCATTCATCCGACAGGAGCTTGCCCGGCTTGTGCAGAATATTGTCGGGAATGGCCACCTTGCCCAGGTCGTGCAGGGGGCTGACCATGGCGATCTCGTCGGCGAGGCTGGGGTTGAGCGCCCGCTCCGGATGATGGCGAACCTGATCCCGGGCCAGCAGGCGGGTGTAATGGACCACCCGTTCCAGGTGATACCCGGTCTCCTCGCTCCGGTATTCCGACAGCTTGGCCATGGAAAAGATCAAAGCTTCCTGGCTTTCCAGGCGCAGCAGCCGCTTTCCGCCGTTGATTCGCAGCTTCAGCTCGTCCGGGAAGACCGGCTTGGTCAGGTAATCGTCCGCGCCCAGGGAAAGCGCCCTGAGCAGGGATTCCCGGTCATCCGCCGCCGTGAGCACGATGATGTAGGTATAGCGGATCTCCCGCTCGCGAACGATCTTGATCAGCTCGAATCCATCCATGTCGGGCATGGCCAGATCGGTGAGCAGCAGCCGGATATCGGGATTGGAGGAGAGGATTTCCAGCGCTTCCCGACCGTTTTCGGCCTCCATGATCCGATATCCGTCTCCCTTCAGGTTGGCTTTCAGGATCAGGCGCTGACCCATATCGTCGTCTGCCACCAGCACATTGGTGGCGCGCTTGGGGCGATCCGTTCCGTTATCTTGCATCTATGATTTTTCTCCGG
>JAABTE010000410.1 GCA_011390035.1 Desulfobacteraceae bacterium
TTCAATCTCGGACGATTTTCTAAAGGTGATGGTGGTGGCCCGGCAACTGCATCGCGTAACGGAGGGGGCATGGGACGGCACGATTGACCCGCTGGTCGCCCTGTGGGGGTTCGGCCGGGGCGGGGCGCGCCGGAGCCGGCCGCCGGAGCCGGCCGAGGTGCGAGAGCGGCTGATGGATGTGGGGTTTGAAAAGATCCTCATCTCGGAAGAGGGGCAGCTTATCAAGACACGGCCGTCCCTCAGCCTGGATCTGGCCTCCATCGCCAAGGGATACGGCGTGGACCAGGTTTCGGAGCTGCTGGAGCGGGAGGGCATTCACAACTATATAGTGGAAATCGGCGGCGAGGTGTTCGCGTCCGGCCATCGGCTGGACGGGGCGCCCTGGCGGGTGGGCATCGCCACGCCTCGGCCGTCGGCCGCGGCCGACGCGGTCTATCGCTCCCTGCCGCTCAAGGACCTGGCCATGGCCACCAGCGGCGACTACCGCCAGTTCTTCGACGCCGGCGGCCGCCACTACTCCCACATCCTGGACCCGAGAACCGGCTGGCCGGTGGAAAACGGGGTGGTCAGCGTTTCCATCATCGCCGACAACTGCACCTTCGCCGACGGGCTGGCCACCGCCATCATGGTGATGGGGGCGGACAGGGGGCTGGGGCTGATCGACGATCTGGACGACGTGGAGGGGCTGATCGTGATTCAACAGCCGGACGGGTCTCTGCTGGATCTTTATTCCACCGGGTTGCTGCCGCCGGAGGGCGGGGGAGCGCCGTCCCCAAAAACCGGGGGCTGAAGCCCAGCCCCTCCCCGGACATTTGGGTTGACAACCGTCCCGCTTTCCCGTACTTTTACTGTTTTTAAGATAAAGGGTGAAGTCATTTAAGACAAACCCCCAGAGAAAGAGACCAGGGGAAAGAGACCAGGGAAAGAGATTAGGCTAAGAGACCAGGCTAAGAGATAAGAGAAAGGACAAGGCAGATCGTGGAGATTATCGTTCTGATCAAGCAGGTGCCCGCCACCGAATCGCTCATCGAAATCGCGGCCGACGGCAAGGGCATCAAGACCGACACCATCAAGTGGGTGATGAACCCCTATGATGAACTGGCCGTGGAAGAGGCCATCCGCATCAAGGAGACCGATGGCGGCGCGGTGACGATCCTGTCCGCGGGGCCGGACAAGGCAAAGGAGGCGATCCGCTCCGGGCTGGCCATGGGGGCGGACAAGGGGATTTTGATCAACGACCCGGCCCTGGCCGAATGCGACGGCATCGGCATCGCCCGGGCCCTGGCGGCGGCCATAAAACCGATGACCTATGACCTGATCATCGCCGGCCAGCGGGCCGTGGATGACGACAACGCCATCGTGGGCCAGGCCGTGGCCGAGTTTCTGGGGATTCCGGCCATCACCCTGGCCATCTCGCGGGAGATCGCGGACGGCAAGATCCGCTGCCGCCGTGCCATCGAGGGCGGCGTCATGACGCTGGAAGCGCCCCTGCCGGCGCTGATCACCACCCAGCGGGGGCTCAACGAGCCCCGGTACGCCTCCCTGCCCGGCATCATGAAGGCCAAGAAAAAGCCCATCGACACCAGGACGCTGGCCGATCTGGGGCTGTCCGCCGAGGCGCTGGGAGCCGCGAAAACAAAGATCCGCAAGCTCATGCCGCCCCCGGCCCGGAGCGCGGGCCGCATGATCGAGGGCGACACGCCGGCGGCCAAGGCCAGGGCCCTGGTCAAGGCGCTTGCCGAAGAAGCCAAGGTGATCTGAAAAAAGGCGATATCATAAGGAGAAATCAGCATGTCCAAGGAAATACTCATCATCGCCGAACAGCACGACGGCGTCTTTCGTAAAGTGACCTTCGAGGCCATCGCCGAAGCCAGGCGGCTGATGGCGGCAGACGGCGGAGCGGTATCGGTTCTGGTCATGGGATCGGGCATCGCCGATACGGCCGGCGAAACGGCCCGCTACGGCGCGGACACCATCCTGGTGGCCGATGACCCCGGCCTTGCCGATTACAACACCCTGCCCTACGCGGATGTTGCCGCGGCCGTTATCGCGGCCCGCAAGCCCGCGGCCGTACTCACCGGCGCCACCGCCTGCGGCCGGGATCTGGCCGCCCGGCTGGCGGCCCGGTTAGACTCGGCGGTGGCCATGGATTGCATCGCCCTGGGCATGGAAGACGGGGCACTGGTGGCAACCCGGCCCATGTACGGGGGCAAGGCGCTGGCGGAAGTTGTATTGTCCGGCAACGCCCCCATCGCGGCGGTTCGGCCAAACGCCATGCGGGCGGAAGCCGCGGCCGGCGCGGGGAAGGTGGAGACGGTGACGGTCTCGTTGGGGCCGGCCGTTACAACCATCCTGGAAAAACAGATGGAAACCGGCCGCGTGGAGCTTACCGAGGCCGACGCGGTGGTCTCCGGCGGCCGGGGCATGGGCGGCGCGGACTACTCGGTGATCGAGGCGCTGGCCCAGGCCCTGGGCGGCGCGGTGGGCGCATCCCGATCCGCGGTGGACGAGGGATGGAGG
>JAABTE010000042.1 GCA_011390035.1 Desulfobacteraceae bacterium
TCCACGTCAGACCACGCTGCTCCATTCGAAAACTGATCGCTTCAACGGGGCTGGGGTGGCGGCCCCGTCTTCCGTCAATCAGTCCGTGGCGGGCCGCGTTATGCTTGCCCTCCGCGGCCACGCTCTTTTGCTTCCCCTTCACGCTTTTCTCCCCTGAAAAAGCCCCGGGCCCGGGGCCATCTCCTTGCCGCGATGCCCCGCCTCCCGGGCCGGAGGCGGCCTATCCGATGGCCGGCTTCGGCACGGTGAAGCGCACCGCGGTGCCCTTGTCCAGCTCGCTTTCCACATGGATACTGCCGCCGTTCTTTTCAACAAACTCCTTGCTGATCACCAGCCCCAGGTGGGCCCCCTCCTTGCCGGTGACGCCCGGCTTTTTGTAAGTGGTGTCGATGCGGAACAGGGAGCGCAGGATCTTGTCGCTCATGCCGATGCCATTGTCGGTGACGATGACCGTTTCCGCCGCGCCGTCCGTTTCGCCGGAGATGATCACCCGGCCGCCGGAGCGGGTGTACTTGATGGCGTTTGACAAAAGGTTGTTCAGCACCGCCCGGAGCATGGCCGCGTCCGCCTCCACCCAGGTTTCCGGCGTCACGGCGTGGCTCAACTCTATGTTCTTGCGGTTGGCGTCCTCCCGGAAGGAGACCACCGCCTCGGACACGCTTTCGTAAAGGTCGATCCGCTCCGGGTCGAATGGCACGATGTCGCGCTGGATGTCGGCCCATGTCATCACCTGCTCCAGAAGATGCATGGTGTCCAGAGACGAGCGATGAAGCCGCTGGGCGATGAACTCGATCTCTTTTTTGCTGAAGATGTCGAAGGACTCGGCCAGCCGCTTGGAAGGACCGATCATGGTGCGGAAAACATGCTTCAAATCCTGGGCGACGATGGACAGGAACTTGTCCTTCATGGCGTTCAGCTCGGCCAGCTCCCTGTTCTGGCGCTGGATGGTGAGCTGGCTGTTGAGCCGGGCCAGCACCTCCTTCTGGTTGAAGGGCTTGGTGATGTAATCCACGGCGCCCATGTCAAAGCCCTTGATCTTGTCCTCGGTGTCCGAAAGAGCGGTCATGAAGATTACCGGGATATGGCAGGTGGCCTCGTCCGCCTTGAGGCGGCGGCAGGTTTCGAAGCCGTCCATTCCCGGCATCATGATGTCGAGCAGGATGATGTCCGGATTGGCGAACGCGGCCTGCTTCAGCGCCCCCTCGCCGCTTCGGGCGATGAGCGTCTGAAAGTTGAGTTCGTTCAGATAATCGAGGAGCAGTTGCAGGTTGGTCGGGTTGTCGTCCACGACCAGAATGGTGGCCTTATCCGATTTTTCCAGACTCATTTTTCAACCTCCATAAATTTCCCGATGAATTCCTGAAGCTCGTCGATCATCAGGGACTTGGCGTAGTAGTAAATTTTCTGCCCGAAAAGCGCGTAGCCCGGGGTGGAGGCCAGCTTCTCCGCCCGTCTTTTCAAACCGTTGATGTCCCCCCGCATGGCCATCTCGAAAAGGGCGGTAAGCTCCGCCGGCGGGGGCGGGGTCCAGACGCTTTCGTCAATGGTGTCGTTCAGATGCAGCATCTCAAGGGCCATGGGCTCCGGCCGTTCGGAGAAGGCCACCACCGGAAGGTCCAGCTCGAACCAGAACCGGCTGCCGGCGCCCTCCCGGCTTTCCACGCGCAGCCGGCTGCCCATCATGTCGGTCAGCCGGCTGCTGATGGCCAGCCCCAGGCCGGTGCCCTCGTTTTCCACCCGGTGACCGGCAAACTGCCGGAACGGCTGGAACAGCGCCGACAGATTGTCCTCGGGAATGCCGATGCCCGTGTCCCGGACCTCGAAACGCAGAGTGCAGCGCCCCCCCGCGCCGGCCACGGATCGCAGGGCCGACACCACCGTCACGTTGAAATAAACCCCGCCGGCGGCGGTGAACTTGGCCGCGTTGCCCAGCAGGTTCAGCAGCACCTGGCGCAGCCTGATTTCATCCCCGTGAACGATCTCGGGCAGCTCCGGATCAAAGTCGGTTTGAAATTCGATCTCCTTTTTTCCCGCCTGAACCCCCACCATGTCCACCACGCTATCCAGCAGCTTTTTCAGGGAATAGTCCCGCAGTTGCAGGTCCATCTTCCGCTGCTCGATCTTGGACAGGTCCAGGATGTCGTTGATGATCATCAGCAGATGCTCGCCGCTGCGGTGGATGATCTCGATGCGCTTTTGCTGCATGTCCGTGAGCGTCGGGTCCCTCTTGAGGATCTGGGTATAGCCCAGAATCCCGTTCAGGGGGGTGCGCAGCTCATGGCTCGTGTTGGCGATGAACTCGCTCTTGGCCTGGCTGGCCGATTCGGCAACCTCCTTTGCCTCCCGCAGCGCGTCGGCCACCAGCCGCCGCTCGGCCCGTTCCCGATCCAGATCCGCGTCCGCCCGCTCCAGCAGGACCGCCCGGTTGCGGATCTCTTCCTCCATCCGGCGGGTCTGGCGCACCATGATTACGCAGATCAGGATCAGCATGACGGTGGCGGCCGTGGCCGCCCCCAGAACCCCCCAGGCCGGCCGGCCCACCCCCGCTTGCTCCAGGAGGGTCTTTTCCTGGATGGAGAGCCCGACGGTCCACGATTCCCGCCCCAGGCGCAGGGAGGACCAGGCCGCCCATTCCCGGCCCCGCCCGGGGGACCAGACATGCCAGCCGGCACCCTGGCCGGCGTCCATCACGCCGTTGACCATGTCATGAAAATGCTCCGCCCCGGGCTGGCGCTCGAACAGCTCCCGCACCGGCCGCCCCCGGTAATCGGATGGGAAAAGGCCACTGGTGTTTAAAATAGCATATTTTCGATTATAGATCCAGGCATCCCCCTCGCCGGAGATCCGAAGCGGCGCCACAAGGCGCTCGGCCACCTCCTGCTCGGCCTCGGCAATGGGCATCTTCTGCTCCATCACACGGATCTTGATCCACGCCTCCGCGGAGCGGGCCACCGCGGCCGCCAGGCGGGCCTGAAACTCGAGCCGGCGCCCCACCGCCGCCTCACGCCGAACGACGTGGTTGTAATAGACCCCCGCCCAGATCGACAGGATCAGAAAGGCTATCAGGCCGGGAACAAGTCGGCTTTTTCGGTTTGCTTCGGCCATTATCGCATGGTTATCCGCATGGGTTCGCGCCTGGGGTCCTTCAGGCGAAGATCCTTTCCGCGATGCGGCGCCGGAGCATCTCGGAATACCGCTCCATGGCGTCGATGATCCGGGTCAGCACCGCGTCCGGCTCGTTGATGCGCGAGCGCACCGCGGCGTTGAGGGCCCGCTCCACCCGGTTGAGCCGGTTGGAAAACAGCAGAAAGTTGATCCGGGTGCGATACGCCCCCCGGGCCAGATCCCCGAAGGAGCGCCCATCCGCGGTCAAAAGGTCGATGTAATGCTCGGCGAGTACGCCCGTGAAGGCGCTGTATTCCCCCCGGGCCTCGGCGGGGATGTCGGCCCCGGCCACCAGCGCGTCGATATCCGGGGGCCGCCCCTCTGCCACGGACGCGGCCGCTTCCTCCAGTACCCGGCCCCGGCTGAACAGGTAGTGGGCCACAAAGGCATTCCGGCCGTCCCTGTACCGGCTCTGCTGCTGGAAATAATAGACGAACAGGACGGGCATGAGGATCATCCACAGTTTCGGCCGGGGCCGGTCTATGACCTTGAAGGAGAGCGCCTCGGCGAACCGCTGCTCCTCGGCACGGATCAGCTCCATTTTCTGTTCCATGGCATCTTTGTCCAATCAGGCCCCCATGATCGTGAGCGCCACATAAACCAGGTAAGCCCCCAGCAGAACCCAGCCCTCCCTGCGCGTCAGGCGGCGGTCCGTGTACAGAAAGACAAAAAGCAGAACCACCGTTGCCACCAGGATGGCGGTGGACAGGATCAGGTCTTCGGTGGCGACGGGGACAAACCCCCTGTCGGTGATGAGCAGGGCCAGGGTCCAGGGCAGCCCCAGGCAGATCAGGATGTCGAAGATGTTCGAGCCCACGGCGTTGGCCACGGCCATGCCGCCGCGCCCCTGCCGGGCCACCACCACCGAGGCGATAAGGTCCGGCGCGGAGGTGCCGCCGGCCAGGATCGTCAGGGCGATGATCACCGGCGGCAGGCCGATGGCGCCGGCGAAGATCAGGGCGCTGTCCACCAGAATCCAGCTAAGGCCGATGATAAAGACGATGGACACGACAAAGGCGCGCGGCATGGATTCGCCAGCCAGCCAGCCGATGCCGGCCACCAGCAGCCGGTTGGCCCGCCTCAGGAAGCCCGGCGCCGGGGCGGCCGCCGCCCCGGCGGCCCCAGGCCCGGCGGCAGCGTTGGTGGCGGAATCGGAGACGGTGGCGCCCGGCCCGGCGGAGCCCGGCCCGGCAGCAGCATGGCCGGCGGAATCGGCGGCGGCCGGCGCATCGCCCGCCGGGGCCTTATCGGAAGCGGTTTCCGGCGGGACGTCCAGGGCGGGCACCTTGATCAGAAAGACCAGGTAGATGGCGTACCATACGAGAAACATGATCGACTCGAACAGGGTGACGCGCCCGTCCCACAGGGTAAGAAAAAGCAGCAGGATGCTGGCCATGTAAAAGGTGGTGTCCCGCACCACGGCCATCAGGGCGATGCGTGCTTCCCGGACCACGGCCGCCACCCCGGTTATGACCAGGATGTTAAAGACCGCCGAGCCCACGATGGTGCCGATGCCCACGTCGCTGTGGGCCCCGCCGTCCCGGAAGAGGGCCAGAAGGGCGATGGACAGCTCGGGCGCCGACGAGCCCACGGCCATCAGCGAGGCGCCGGCCACGTTTTCCGACAGGCGCCACCGATGGGAGATGGCGTCCAGGCTGGGAACAAAGAATTCATCAGTGACCACCGCCAGCACATAGATGGCCACAACCATGACGCACAGGGAGAAAAAGCCGATCATAAGGAGGCTCCGCTTGATGTTTTTTCAAATATGTTTTAAACATCCTTGTCCGCCGGCGGCGCGCCGCTCGGCCGCGCTTGCGGGATATCGCAGATTTTGGATGATATCACAAGAAAAACCTGTGATGCAACGGGAGACATCATAATGGATACAAAACCCTCTCCGGACGTGGCCGTCTGGGCCCTGACGCCGGGGGGCGCCCGGCTGGCCGGCCGCATCGCCGCCGGAATGGAATGCGCGCTGTACATCTCCCGTTCCGTGGCGGACCCGCCACCGGGCGCCAGCCGGTTTCACCGCCTCCAGGAAACCCTGCCCCACCGGTTCAATCGGCACAAGGGCCATGTGTTCATCATGGCCGCGGGCATAGTGGTGCGAATGATCGCCCCGCTCATCCACCACAAGACCACGGACCCGGCCGTGGTGGTGTGCGACGAGGCGGGGCGGCACGCCATCAGCCTTCTGTCCGGCCACATCGGCGGCGCCAACGCCCTGGCCGGCCGGGTGGCCGAGGCCATGGGAGGAGCGGCCGTGATCACCACGGCCACGGACGTCACCGGCGCCGGGGCCATAGACATGATGGCAATGGAGGCGGGCATGGCCATCGAGAATCCGTCGGCCGTAAAGGACGTGAACATGGCCATGATCACCGGCGATCCGGTCTGGGCGCATGATCCGCGCGGTTTCCTGGCGGACCGTTTCCCCGCCGCCGCGCCCGACGAGCCCCCGCCCGGGGACCGGCCGGGGATCTATGTGGACGATCTGCGGGTTGACCTGCCCCCCCGTATCCTGATATTGCGTCCCCCGAGCCTGGTGGCGGGCATGGGCTGCAACCGGGACACGGGCGCCGGGGAACTCAAGAGCCTGCTGTTCGAAGTCTTTTCCCGGTTCCGGCTGGCCCGGCCCAGCCTGAGCCGCATCGCCACCATAGACGCCAAGAGGGACGAGGCGGGCCTCACCGAGCTGGCCCGCTCCCTGGGCGTGGGCATCACCTATTTCGACAGAGACGCGCTGAACCGGGCGCGGGGTAATTTCAGCCCCTCGGCGGCGGCCAAACACATGGGAGTCAAAAGCGTATGCGAAGCGGCAGCGATACTGGCGTCGGGCAACGGGGAGCTGATAGTGCCCAAGCAGGTGTCCACCAACGCCACGGTGGCCCTGGCCAGGCGACACTATACATCGTCGGCATCGGCCCCGGCGACCTGAACCACCTTTCGGGCCGGGCCAGGACGGTGATCGAGGCCGCCCCCGCAGTTGTTGGGTACCGCGCCTACATTGATCTGATCCGGCCCCTGATCCGAACGGACCGGATCATCCAGACGGGCATGACCCGGGAGGTGGAGCGGGCCTCGGCCGCCGTGGACATCGCCCTTTCCGGCACGGACTGCGCCATTGTCTCCAGCGGAGATCCCGGGATCTACGCCATGGCCGGGCTGGTGCTGGAGATCTGCCGGCAGCGGGCCATTCCCATCGTGGCCCGGCGCGATGACGAATCAGCACAATCGGCCCGAGGCGAAAGCAATGCCATCGTCGTGGAAGTGGTGCCCGGCATCCCGGCCCTGTGCGCCGGCGCCGCCCTGCTGGGGGCGCCCCTGACCCACGATTTCGCCGCCGTCAGCCTGAGCGATCTGCTCACACCGTGGGAGACCATCGAAACCCGGCTGGACGCGGCGGCCCGGGCCGATTTTGTCATCGCGCTGTACAACCCGAAGAGCAAAAAGCGCCACTGGCAACTGGGCCGGGCGCGGCAGATCGTTCTGCGCCACCGCCCGCCGGAAACGCCGGTGGGGATCGTGGGATCGGCCATGCGGGCGGATCAGAGGGTCCGGGTGACCACCCTGGACAGGATGGACGGGGCCGAGGTGGACATGCAGACCACCGTTTTCATCGGCAACGCCCGCACGGAGGTCTATGGGGATTTCATGATCACGCCCAGGGGGTATAAGGATAAATATGATCTTGCGCCCGGCGCGGCTTCAGGAGCGGACGGCGGGACGGCCACCGGGACGAAAGACGGGACGGACGGCGGGACGAAAGGCGCCCCGGTCCGGGGCGCCGGAGAGCGGGAGCCGTCGGCATGAAAGGGTATGTGCAGATTTATACCGGCGACGGCAAGGGCAAAACCACCGCGGCCCTGGGGCTTGCCCTGCGGGCGGCCGGGGCGGGGCTTAGGGTGCTGATCATCCAGTTTCTCAAACAGGGGGATTACAGCGAGATCCGGGCGATCGGGCGCCTGGCGGCGGCCGGCGGGGATGGCGAAAGCGGCGAAGCCCGGGGCCGGATCTTGGTGGAGCAGCACGGGTTGAGCCGCTTTGTCCGGGGCAGGCCGGAGCCGGCGGATATCGCCGCGGCCGGCCACGGGCTGGACCGGGCCCGGGCCGCGCTGGCCGGCGGGGAATGCGACGTGCTGATCCTGGACGAGGGCAACGTGGCCGCGGCCATGGGGCTGTTTCCGGTGCAGGCCCTGCTCGACATCCTCCGGGAAAAGCCCGAGGGCGCGGAGATCGTTATCACGGGCCGCAACGCGCCGGAGCCGCTGCTGGCCGCGGCGGACCTGGTTACGGAGATGCGGGCGGTCCGCCATTACTACCAGAAAGGCGTGGGGGCAAGGCGTGGAATCGAAAAATAGAGCCGACTGCGTGGCGGTTTTCGGCACCGCCTCGGATGTGGGAAAGAGCGTGCTGACCACCGCCCTGTGCCGGATCTTCGCCAACCGGGGCCTCAGGGTGGCGCCCTTCAAGGCCCAGAACATGTCCAACAACTCCGGCGTTACCCCGGAAGGGCTGGAAATGGGGCGGGCCCAGATCGTGCAGGCCGAGGCCTGCAGGATTCCGCCCCATGTGAACATGAACCCGATCCTGCTCAAGCCCACCTCCGACGTGGGCGCCCAGGTGGTGGTGCTGGGCCGGGTGCTGGAAAACAGCACCGCGGCCGATTACCACGGCCGCAAGGAGCATCTTTCACTGACGGCCCAGGCGGCGCTGGACCGGCTGCGGGAGCGCTACGACGCCGTCTTCATGGAGGGAGCGG
The DNA here is from genome assembly GCA_011390035.1 of Desulfobacteraceae bacterium. Taxonomy (GTDB): domain Bacteria; phylum Desulfobacterota; class Desulfobacteria; order Desulfobacterales; family JAABSP01; genus JAABTE01. The sequence goes on from JAABTE010000042.1 coordinate 7,931, forward strand.
GCTCGTGCGCCGAGGTGAACCTGGCGGCCCACGACATCGTCAACTTTCGCATGGCCGAATACGCGGACGCGCCGGTGATCGTGGTGGCGGATATCCATCGGGGCGGGGTGTTCGCCCAGATCGTGGGGACCCTGGAATGCCTGCCGCCGGAGCGGCGGGAGCGGGTGGCGGGGTTTATTATCAACCGGTTCCGGGGGGATATCGCGCTTTTTAAGGATGGGGTGAAGTGGCTGGAGGAAAAGACGGGCAAGCCGGTGTTCGGGGTGCTGCCCTGGTATGGGGATTTTCGCATCGAGGCGGAGGACTCGGTGGTGATCGAGGCCCCGGATGAGGGCGAGGGGCCGGCGGGGCCCGGTGGACGGAGTGGACCGGTGGACGGAGCGGACCCGGTGGACCGAATGGACGGAGTGGGCCGAATGGACGGAGTGGACCCGAGGGAAGCGGGGCGGAGGCGGCCATCGCGGTGCTGCGCATACCGCACATTTCCAATTTTACCGATATCGATCCGCTGGCGGAGCTGCCGGGGGTGGGGGTGCGGTTTATTGAGAAGCCCCGGGATCTTTCCGGGTTTCGGGCGGTGATTCTGCCGGGGTCCAAGAACACCCGGGCGGATCTGGCCTGGCTGGGGGAGACCGGGTGGACGGAGCGGCTGAGGGGGTACGCGGACGGCGGGGGGCATATATTGGGCATCTGCGGCGGCTATCAGATGATGGGGCGGCGGATCCATGATCCGGAAGGGATCGAGGGGGCGCCGGGGGCATCGGACGGGCTGGGCCTGCTGCCGGTTGAGACCATCCTCAAGGCGCCCAAGACCACCACGCTGACCCGGTTTAACTGGAGCAAGTGCCGCGGGAGCGGCTACGAAATCCACATGGGGCAAACCGAGCGCCAGGGGGGCGCGGCCCTGTTCAATGTGCAGGAGCGCAACGGGAATCAATGCCGGGACGAGGACGGGTGCGTGAGCGCCGACGGGCGGTTCATGGGCACCTACATGCACGGGCTTTTCGACTCGCCGGGGATCACCCGGCGGTGGCTCGGGAGCATCGGTCTGGAAGAGATCCGGGTTTCACGGACCCACGGGCTGATGGCCCGGAATCGGGCTTATGATCTTCTGGCGGAGCATTTCGAGCGTCACATCGATCTGGCGCGCCTTGGGCGCCACATACCTGCCATCGCCGCGGCCCTGGCGGCAAGGCCGGAAGATGGGGCGGAGACGGGAACGGCATCGCAATGAGCGAAATCACCCTGGTCATCGGCGGATGCCGGAGCGGAAAGAGCGGCCATGCGCTGAAACTGGCCGAAGAGCTGGCCGTGGCCGAGGGGCGCCAGCGGATCTTCATCGCCACCTGTCAACCCATGGACGAGGAGATGCGCCGGCGGGTGGCCGCCCACCAGGCGGAGCGGCCCGAGGGGTGGCGCGTGATCGAAGCGCCCGAGGCGGTGCCCGAGGCGGTTGCGGAAAACGCGGGGCCGGGCCGGGTGGCGCTGGTGGATTGCCTGACCCTGTGGATAAGCAATCTGCTGCTGAAAACCGATGACCCGGAGGCCCACGCGGCGCCGGCGCGCCGGCTCATCGACGCCCTGAAGGCGGCCCGGGGGCCGGTGATTCTGGTGACCAACGAGCTGGGCTGCGGCGTGGTGCCGGACAACCGGCTGGCCCGGATGTACCGGGACATGGTGGGCCATGTCAACGCCGCCGTGGCCGCGGCGGCGGACAGGGTGATCTGGACGGTGGCCGGCATCCCTGTCACAATAAAAGCGCCACCCACCGGCGAAGGCGCCGCGGCCATGGCAAAGCCGGCCGCCGAGGCGCGGCCATCCGCCGGCGAGAGGGGCAAATGCGCATCGTGCGCCATCTGAGATCGGCCATAGGGTTTCTGACCCTGCTGCCCGTGGGCGACACCGGGCCCTTTTCGGCCCGGTCAACGCCGCCCCTGTTTCCGGTGGCCGGGCTTTTCATCGGCCTGCTGGTGGCCGGATTCGACTGGATCGCCCGGAGCCTTTTTCCGGTCTCCGCGGCATCCCTGCTGGATGTGATCCTGCTGGCCATCATCACCGGCGGGCTGCATCTGGACGGGCTGGCGGACACGGCCGACGGCCTGTACGGCAACCGCCCCAGGGAAAAGGCCCTGGCCATCATGAAGGACAGCCGGGTGGGGGCCATGGGGCTGATCGCCGTCTGGTGCGCCCTGTCCATCAAGTGGGCGGGCATCGCCGGCATCGGCCCGCACCGGACGCTGGGGCTGATCGTGATTCCGGCCCTATCCCGGGGGGCCATGCTGGCGGGGTTTTATTTTCTTCCCTACGGCCGGCCGGAGGGGGGCACCGGCGCCGCGTTTTACGAGACGCCCTTTACCAGATCCGTCTTTGTCTGGCTGGCGGCGCCCGCCCTGATCGCCCTTCTGGCCGGGTGGCGGGGGCTTTGGCTGCTGGCCGCCTGGGCCGGTGCCACGGCGGCCATTCTTCTTTATTACCGGCGCCGAATGGGCTGCGTTACCGGCGACATGCTGGGAGCGATGTGCGAGGCGACCGAATCGACACTTTTTCTGATGCTATCGGCTGGAGGTGGGATGTGATCCACGGACACGGCGGCAACATTTACGGGCTGGCCCGGAAACTGGGATGCGGAACGGAAGAGATCATCGACATGAGCGCCAACGTCAACCCCCTGGGGCCGCCCCCGCCGCTGATGACCTTCCTGTCCGAGCGGCTGGGGGCGGTCACCGCCCTGCCGCCGGTGGACGCCGCGGGCATCGTGGCGGCCTTCGCCGCCCGGCACGGCATCGCCCCGGACCGGGTGCTGGCGGGAAACGGCACCACCCAGTTCATCTATACCCTGCCCCTGGCCTTAAAGCCCCACCGGGCCCTCATCGTGGGCCCCACCTATTCCGATTACGCCGACGCCTGCCGGATGCACGACATCCGGCACGATTTCCTGCTCTTCAACGAATCCACCGACTTCGTCCCATCCCTTGACGCCCTCCGGGACCGGGCCGCGGAATCGGACCTGGTGTTCATCTGCAACCCCAACAATCCCACCGGCGCCCTGATCCCCGGAAAGCGCCTGCTGTCCGTCTGCCGGGCCCTGCCCCAGACGGTCTTCGTGGTGGACGAGTCCTACCTGCCCTTTGTCGCCGACGGCGCCTCCCACTCCCTTCTGGACCAGGCGGAGGACAACCTGGCGGTACTCAACTCCATGTCCAAGATCTATCGGATTCCGGGCCTGCGCATCGGCTTCATGACCGCCGGCGGCGCCGTGGCAAGGGCCATGACGCGCCATATGCTGCCCTGGAGCGTCAACGGCCTGGCCCAGGCGGCGGTGCAGTGCCTTATGGATCAACCCGAGGAGACCGACCAGTTCATCCAGTCGTCCGTTGCCTTCATCGCCGAGGAAAAACGCCGGATGATCGCCGGTCTGGAAGGCGTTGGGGGGCTGCGGATCTTTCCGGGCCACACCGGCTTTCTGCTGATGAAGCTTCCCGAGGGCCGGAGGGCCGGCGCGGTTTGCGAGGCCCTGGCCGCCGAGCGCATCCTGATCCGAAACTGCGATAACTTTCAGGGGCTTTCCGACCGGTTTATCCGAATTTCATTGAAAACGGGGGCCATTAATCGTATGCTGATTCAAAAGCTTTCGCGAATCCTGCGAACCTGACGCCGAGGTGCCATGAAGAAACCAGCCAACCCCACCTTCCCCCGATTCTGCGCCGCCATCATTGATGTGCTAAAGGAATCCGGCGGATCGGCCTCCCCTACGGAAGTCATCGATCTGGTCATCGACAACCTGAACATCCCGGAAACCGAGCTGGAAAAAAAGTCGGACGCCGGCCTGTCCTATGTCAAAAATCAGATCTACTGGGCCCGGTTCCGCCTGCTGAAGCTCGGCTACCTGGACCTGTCCCAAAAGGGCGTCTGGAGCCTGACGGAAAAGGGGGCCCGGGTCAACTTCGGGGAAAACGACGAGGCCAAGATCCCCGATATAGACCACAAAACCGAGCTGCTGGGGATCCTGCGCGCCCTGCCCGCAGAGGGGTTCGACCGCATCTGCCAGCGGCTTTTGCGGGAGTCCGGATTTCAGCAGGTGGTGGTCACCCGCCGCAGCGCCAGCGGCGACATCGAGGGCCACGGCGTGATGCGCGTCAATCCGTTCATCAGCTTCAACGCCCTCTTCCAGTGCAAGCGGAGCGAAGCCACCGTGGGCACGGCGCATATCCGGGATTTCCGGGCCGCCATCATGGGCCGGGCAGACCGGGGCATGATCCTGACCACCGGCGCCTTCACCATGGAGGCCCGGAACGAATCCCGCCGCTACGGCCTGCCCCCCGTGGAGATCATCGACGGCGAAAAGCTGGTGGAGGTCTTCGAATGGCTCCAACTGGGGCTGACGCCCCGCCAGATCTACATCATCGATCAGCGGTTTTTCGACGATTTCCGCTGAATCGGGCGACGTCGATTCCAGCGGCGCGGCCCCGATCCCCCATCCCTGATGATTCTTATTCATTCACTGAATTGGCGTCATTCGCTAAATTAAACATCTTTCGGTAAATTCCCCTTGACAGGCTTCCGCCTTTAACGGCATATCTATTCGGGGCCCACCCCCTTCGGGCCTCCCGGCAATAAAATGGAATCCGTCGTTTTCATGTTCAAGCAGTCAAAGGAGGTGCCCAAATGCAGCATCGATTCATCACAGGCAAGATCCCGGCGCTTTTGACCATTGCCGCACTGGCGGCGATGATGGCGGTGGCCGCTCCGGCGGATGCCCGCACCCAGTTCGTCTCCATCGGCACCGGCGGCACGGGCGGCGTTTACTATCCGTATGGCGGCGGCGTGGCCGAGATCTGGACCAAACACGTCAAGGACGTGCAGGCGGTGGCTGAGGTGACCGGCGCCTCGGTTGAAAACACCCGCCTCTGCGACAAGGGGGAAACCCTTTTCGGCGCCATCATGAGCGACGTGGCCTACCAGGCATACAACGGCCTGGACAAG
>JAABTE010000411.1 GCA_011390035.1 Desulfobacteraceae bacterium
CATTTTTTTCGGTGAACTCCACAGCCAAGACCGATCTTTTAAAGGGCCTTCTGGAGGGCACACAAATGGCCTCGGTGCTGGTCTTCACCCGCACCAAGCACCGCTCCAAGCGCCTGGCCCACCAGCTCGAGCAGTCCGGCTACAGCGCCACCGCCCTGCACGGCAACCTGAACCAGAACCAGCGCCAGCGGGCCATGGACGGCTTCAGGGAGGGAAGATTCCGCATCCTGGTGGCAACGGACGTTGCGGCCCGGGGCATCGACGTGCGGGGGATCTCCCATGTGATCAACTACGACATCCCCAACACCGTGGACGCCTACACCCACCGCATCGGCCGCACCGGCCGGGCGGGCGAGACAGGCGACGCCCTGACCTTCTACTGCGACGAGGACAAGGGGCAGGTGTCGGCGCTTCGCCGGGTGCTGGGAACAAACCTTCAGTTCGGCCAGACCCGGGCCTTCGGCGTCACAGCCCGGCTCGACGCCCCCATGCCCGACGGCATGCGGCCCGACCGCCCTCGGCCGGAACGTGCGAAAGCCGCACGGACAACGCCGAATAACCGCTCCTCCCGCCCGCGCAGCCGATCCGGCGCCGGGCCCGGAACAACCGTCGCCTTCAAACCGAGACGGCATCCGGTGCCCAGCGGCGCACGCCGGCGCGCATCCTGATCATACGCGCCCGAAAGGCCGCGCACCCCAGCGGCTCGCGCCGGCATGCATCCTGATCATTCTCAGCCGGATCATCCACGGCTCAGCCTCCGATTAAATCAGAACAGATTAAATCAGAACAGACAGGACGGACAGGTTGGCTTAACCCATCCTCTCCGTCCTCTCGGTCCCCTCCGTCCTCTCCATCCACTCCACACCCCGCCCCCCCTACTCAAAAAACCCGCAAGCGCACAATTTTCTTGACATGAAGGCCCATTATGATGAACGTATGCCCTAACGACTGACCTGAACACGGACGGCAAAAGGTTACAAAAAACTTGCCATCTTTCTGTAATGGCTGTATAGAAAATGGCAAGGACCGATATCAGCGGCGTCAAAATCCGGCGACAGAATCGGCCCGGCGGCGCATAGGTATTTGATCAAGAAACGCGAAAGGGGACGACATCGACGTGCAACTCGATTCGCATCTTATAACTTACGGATATCTTTTCATTATCGTGGGCACCTTCCTGGAGGGGGAGATCTGCCTGGTGGCGGCCATTTTTCTGTGTCAGAAGGGATATCTGGACCTTCGGTGGGTGCTGGCGCTGGCCTTTATCGGCGGATTCGTGGGGGATCAGGTCTGCTATTATATCGGCTACAGCCGGGGCGCGTCTTTTCTGAAACGTCGAAAAAAATGGCGGGAGCGGGCCGACTCGGTCTTCTCGCTGCTCCACCGATATCCGACCCTGGTGGCGCTGTCCTTCCACTTCTTCTACGGCATTCGCAGCGTGACGCCCTTTGTCATCGGCGCCAGCCGGTATTCCCGGCTGCGGTTTTTCCTGCTCAACGGCATCGGCGTGGCCGCCTGGACGGCGGTGATCGCCTGGCTCTCCCTGAAATTCGGGCCGGCCATGACCCTTGTCATGGACGCGGTGAAAAAATACGACGGGATCGCCGTGGGCGCGCTGGTGGGCATCGCGGCGCTCACCTGGCTGTTCATCGTCATCTGGCGGCGGCTGGGGCGCGTTCAGGCCTGATATGGGTCATCCTGATATGGGTCATGGCGATGGCTTCTTTCCGGCCTGGTTTTTCCGGCCGAAAACCAGCATGGTGGATGTCTGATTGATATGCCCCAGATACTGCTCGCCGTATGTTGAAAAGCCGATGGTCGGCAGGCCCGAAAAGATCCGGCCGTAGGCTTGGGCCTGCTGTTTATCCTCAAGTTCCAGGGTGCGCAGGATGCAGTGGAAATTGATGATGCCCGCAATGGCGCCCAGGGCGTTGCGGACATCGTCCACCGCCTTTTGGGTGTCCGCCACGATGTCGGCGCCCTCCAGCAGCTCAAGCTTCATCCCCTCGCGGACGTTGCAGTAAAAGCGCATCTTGTCCCCATCGATGCGCTGGGGGCTGCGCACGTAGGGCTCGCCGCCCACCATCAGCCCCACCGGGTTGTGCATGAACCGGCCCGAGGCCGCTTCCACCGGCACCCCCGCCGCCGCCGCGTAGGCCGCCGCCGCGGGGCCGCCGTTGAATTCCAGCACCTCCCGGCCGGCCTCGTCCACCCGGCTGGCCACCAGAGCCTTTCCGGTTGAGCGAAAGCTTTGCGTCTTTACAATCTCGAACGGCGCGACCGGACGCATCAGGGCCAGCACCGCCGCCCCGGAGTGGGCCTTGCCGCCTGCGAACACATGGGTCTGACGGAACTTCAGGTCATCCCCGGCCGAACCGCCCACAAAGATCACGTCGGCGCGATCCCCGAGGCGCTCCATCAGCTTCTCCTCGCCCCCGCTCAGGCCGTCCACCAGCACGATGCCCACATACCTTTCCGGGTCCATTCGGTTCACCGGC
>JAABTE010000412.1 GCA_011390035.1 Desulfobacteraceae bacterium
GGAGGCTTACGCGGACCATGCCGTTCAGAAGTTGCCGGTGATGATTCGGACCGATGATATCCAAAACGTCAACTTCGAGCTTGACCAATCCGAGGGCAGATCCATCTCCGGAACGATCACCGGCCTCGCCGAGGGCCAAACGGCATGGGTCAACGCATGGTCGGAATCGATCCGCTCGGGGCGGGGAATCGAGGTGCTTGGAACGGGCGGGGACGTCGCCTATGTCATCGGCGGCCTGAATCCGGCGCCGGACTATGTGGTCGATCTTTCCGCGGACGGCTATCCGGCAATGAAATACAACAACCGGACCGGCGCGATGCCGGCCGATCCGGTCAACATTTCCACCTACAGCCAGTCGGGTATCGATTTCGTTCTGCCGGACATGGCGGAACTGGTGTCCATTTCCGGCGCGGTTACATTTCCGGCGGACGCGGGCCCGGATGATTTCGCCCGTGTGGAGGCGATCTCCGGGGCCACCGGGTCCCAGCGGGGCGTGACGGTATGGCCTCAGGCGGCAGCCGGCGACGGCGCGGCCCGGACTGCGTCTTACACCTTATCCGGACTGCTCCGGGCCGATGATTACATCGTCTCGGCCAATTCGCCAAGGTTCATGGATCTTTATCATGAAAACGCCGAGCGCCCGGCGGACGCCGCCCCGGTGGACGCGCTGGCCGGATCGGTGGACGGCATCGATTTTGTCATGGTGGCGGGAGCCGCCATATCCGGAAGGATCACGGACGGCAGCGGCAACGGACTGGCGGGAATGGAAATCCACGCCTGGTCGGAAAGCAACGCCGCCGGCCGGCACGCCATCAGCATGGCGGACGGAACCTATGTCATCACGGGCCTGGCCCGAGCCTCCGATTTCATTGTTCAGGCCGAGGACCGGATTTATCAGCAGGGCATCTTCTTTTATCATCCCGACGGAACGGCGCGCTCCATTTCACAGGCGGCCTTCGTGAGTACGGAAACCTCGGACCCGGAAACCTCGGACCCGGAGGACATCGACATCCTGATGTCCACCGGCGCTTCCATCTCCGGCGCGGTGCGGGACGCCAACGGAAAGCTTTTGAGCCGCATCTATGTATCGGCCTGGTCCGACGCCGCCATGGCCGGAAACGGCACCCTTACCAACACGAACGGCGCCTATGAAATCAAGGGCCTGCCGGCCGGGTTCTACGAGGTGAGGGCGGAGCCACCGCCAACCACGCCCTATTTCACCCAAACCCGATCCGACGTGGCCGCGGGAGCTTCGGACGTGGACTTTAAACTGTCCATGCGAAGCGGGGCCTATATCCTGTCCGGCCGGGTTTCCAATGCCGCAGGGCCCGCAGCCAATGTGGTTGTGGAACTGCGTCCGGCCACGCAGGACGGTGGCGCGTGGACCGCGTCCGCGGAGACGGGCGCCGACGGCAATTACGCCTTCCGGAACCTTGCGGCCGGACAATACGACCTTTCTGTCTGGACGCCGGCCGCGTCGGCCGACGCGGCCTATCACGCCGCGATCGCCATCGCGGCGGACACGGTTCATGACATCGCCCTGCCTGGCGGCGCGGACATCGCCGGCGTTGTGACGGAAAAGGACGGCCTCTCCCCCATCGCCGGGGTCCTGATCCAGGTCTATTCCAAATTCGCCATGCATTGGGCCCAGGCGACGACGGACCGGGCGGGCAAATTCGCCATCGCCCGCGTCCCCATGGCCGCGGATTATGTCGCCGCCGCCATCAAGGACGGATACGCCCAGGCGGAAAGGCCGGTCCTCTTTCCGGAGACGGGAAGCGCGGCCGTCTCCTTCATCCTCCATTCCGCCGGGTCGATTTCCGGCGTGGCCGCAAACGCCGCCGGCGCCCCAATGGCGGGCATCAAGGTGGAGATCCATTCGGCCAGCCACATGAACAGCCTGGAGGCCATCGGCACCGTCTGGACGGACGCCGCCGGCGCTTATGAAATCAAGGGACTGAGACGGGAGGACGACCAGGGGCTGACGCTGGCCGACTATGTGGTCCGCGTGGCGCCCTTCACCTGGTACCACGCCAGCGGCGATCCGATCCGCTATCCCGGCGGCCAGCGGCTGGGAGTCCGGGTGGGCGAGGCGGTCGATTTCATCCTGGAACCCTTCGAAGACGACGCATCCACCAGCATATCGGGGGCCATGCTCAACCTTTCCCAGAGCCTGTCCGAGACCGGCGGGGATTACATCGCCGCGGATCTGTTCCTGGCGGAAGCGGCCGACGGCTATCCGGTCAAGCGCTTCGACCAGCACGTCGTGGTCAACGCGGACGGGCGCTTCAAGTTCGTCGGCCTGACGCCGGGCGTCCCATACTACCTTGGATTCGGCGCCTACCATCATGATGATGAGATCCCCATCCACTACCAATGGGCGGGAACGACTGTCGGGGGCGCCATCGTCGAGACCGTGCCGCCGGATGGGGCCTCCATACACTGGCCTGGCGACACGGATGTTCTTTTCATGTTCGCCGTCAGCGCG
>JAABTE010000413.1 GCA_011390035.1 Desulfobacteraceae bacterium
TGGAGACCGTGGAGGCGACCGTGGATGCCACCATGGATGCGACCGTGGATGCGACCGACCGGCCGGCGGCCGATTACATCAATGGCGTTCTGGCCGGAGACCGGCGGGTCATCGCCAAAACCCTCACGCTCATTGAAAGCCGAAAGCCCGCCCACCGCGACGTGGCCCGTCAGGTTCTGGACGCCCTTTACCCGAAAGCCGGCGGCGCGGCCCGGGTCGGCATAACCGGCGTGCCGGGGGCGGGCAAAAGCACCCTGATTGAAAGCTTCGGGATGCGGCTTCTGGAAAAGGGCCATCGGGTGGCGGTTTTTGCCATTGACCCGAGCAGCGCCATCAGCGGCGGCAGCCTGCTGGGGGACAAAACCCGGATGCCCCGGCTCTCTTTTGACCCACGGGCCTTTGTCCGCCCCACTCCCTCCAGCGGCATGCTGGGGGGCGTGGCCGGCCGCACCCGGGAGGCCATGATGGTATGCGAGGCGGCGGGCTTCGATGTCATCCTGGTGGAGACCGTGGGCGTGGGCCAGTCGGAGATCGCCGTGGCCGGCATGGTGGATTTCTTTCTGCTGCTGCTGGTGGCCGGGGCGGGGGATCAGTTCCAGGGCATCAAGAAGGGGATCATCGAGATGGCCGACGCCATAGCCATCACCAAGGCCGATGGCGACAATGTGGAAAACGCCCGTGCGGCAAGGGACGATTACGCCGCCGCCCTGCACCTGCTGCGGCCCGAGCGCACCTACTGGTCGCCCCCGGTGGTCACCACCAGCGTTTATGACATGGAGAGCCTTGACGCCATCTGGGAGATCATTCAGTCCTGCGTGGGGCTGTTAAAGGAGCATAACGAGCTGGACCGCAAGCGCGGCGGCCAGGCCATCGACTGGATGCTGACCATGGTGGAGCAGCGGATGCTGGAGCGATTCCGGGATGATCCGGCGGTCAAGGGCCTGCTCGACGGCCTGCGCCGGGAGGTGGCGGATGGCCGGGTCTCACCCGAGCTGGCGGCGCGGCGGCTGCTGTCTGCCCATTGGTCGGAAATGGCGCCCTAGTCCACCAGCCAGCTTTCAGACAGGTAAGAATCCAGCAGGGTGGGGTCAGTCCACCAGCCAGCTTTCAGACAGGTAAAAATCCAGCAGGGCCGGCCGCGTCCGGGTGTTGATCTCGGCGCGGGAGGATTCCAGCATTCCCTTGCCGAAGGCCATGGCGGAACGCATCACTTCCGGGGTCAGGTATCGCGTGGGAACGGTCAGCGCCGCCCGTTCCAGCCGATCGACCACGGTCTTGCGGCCAAGCGGCGCCTTCCAGGCCAGCAGCCAGCCCCAGTCGCCGAAGCTGGGCACGTTCAGGTGAAGGGGCAAGGTGGCGAAACCGGCGCTTTCAAGGGTGCGGCGGATGCACAGGAAGCTTTCCTTGGCGTGATAGGGCGATGTGGCCTGTACCATCATCATGCCCCTTTCCGACAGCAGGGCCCTGGCCCGGGCGTAAAATTCCCGGGTATAAAGCTTCACCAGCTCGGGGGATGACGGGTCCGGCAGATCGATCAGGATCACGTTCCAGTGGCCGTTTCCCGCCTGGGAAACAAAGGCGTCCGCGTCGATGTTCAGGATGCGGACGCCGGCGATGGGGGCGGTTTCTTCAAGGCCATGGGGGCCGGTTTTTCCCGTCTCCCGCCAGAGGCGGCGGTATTCGCCCTCTGTTGCGCCGCCGCTACGGGCCGTCGTGCGGGCGTCGGCGAAGGCGTTGGCGTTCAGGGCCGTCAGCGCCGGATGGGTGGCGCACAGGCGGGTCATGTCCGGATCCAGGTCCACCAGGAGTACTTTTGCCACATCCGGGTATTTCAATACTTCCCGCAGCGCCATGCCGTCGCCGCCGCCTAAGATCAGCACCCGCTGGCGGTCCGGCGTCAGAGTCAGGGGCGGGTGGACCAGCATCTCGTGATACCGGGCCTCGTCCATGCTGCTGAATTGCAGGTTGCCGTTGATATAGAAACGGTATTCCTCAAGGCGCGGGTTGTGGGTCATCGTCAGGTGCTGGTATCGGGTGGTGGTGGAAAGCATGATCCGGTCCTCGTACAGGCGCTGTTCGGCCAGTTCGCCCCACTGGCGGTTCCGGGCGCCGCCGATCAGTAGCAGCCCGGCCGTGACGATGATCACGGCGGGGATGAAGCGGTTGGCGTCGATGAGCCCCAGCCGCCGGAAATAAAACCAGGTGAAGGCGGCGATGGAGAAATTGACGCCGGCCAGAAGAAAGCCGATCTCCGTCAAGGGAAAGTGCCGGATCAGGAAAAAGACCCAGAGAAGGGCTCCGGCCAGGGCGCCGATATAGTCGGCGCTGAAGATCTGGCTCAGGTTGACGCTCAATCGCTCGGCGTAGGTTTCGTTGATGCGCAGCACCACCGGGATCTCAAGGCCGATGAGAAAGCCCAGGGTCATGATCAGCGCGTAGTGGACCAGGTGGAAATGATTCTCCATGCCGGCGTAGGCCCAGTAGGTG
>JAABTE010000414.1 GCA_011390035.1 Desulfobacteraceae bacterium
CAGCGGCCGGCCCTCCCGCACGCGATCCGCCGGGGGCCACTCATCCACGACGGCCCCGGAGCCAACACCGTCAACGCCCCCGTCCATGACCCCGTCCGCGATTCCGTCCATGACCCCGTCCGGGTCCGCCACCGTCCCGCCGCCATACATTTCCCATGTCTTCAGAAAGGCGTCCTCAAAGGAGCGGTTTTCCATATAGGCCCGGGCCGCGATCCCCATGCGCCGGCGCAGCCCCGGCTCCAGGGCCAGCTTTCCGATGGCCCGCTCAAGGCTCTCCGCGCAGTCGCCCCTGATCACCAGGCCCGTCTTTCCGGGGATCATATTCTCCGCCGGCCCGCCCGCGTCCGTCACGATCACCGGCAGCCCGGACGCCTGGGCCTCAAGGACCACGTTGCCGAAGGTGTCCGTGGTGCTGGGAAACACGAAAAGGTCGCAGGATGCGAACACCTCGGTCAGGGCGTCCCCGGCCAGATAGCCGGTGAAGGTGGCCGGCGCATCGGCCAGGGCCGTTTTCATCTCCGACAGGTAGGGGCCGTCGCCCACCACCACCAGGCGCAGGTTGGGCACCCGCGGCCAAAGGGCATTGAAGGCCTCCGTGAGATGGTTCAGGTTCTTTTCCCTGGAAACGCGGCCCACATAGAGCAGCTTGATCTCGTGGTCCGATATACCGTAGGCGGATCGCATGATTCCGTTGCGGCGGGACGGATGAAAACGGGCAATGTTGATTCCCCTGCTCATCATCCGGATCTTCTCCGGACGAATGCCCTTTTCGATCAGCTCGTCTCCCGTGGCCCTGGAGGGCACATGGACGGAATCCATCTGCTGATAATACCAGATGGTGAACTTCCATGTCAGCTCCGCGATGGCCGGATCGCCCGTCAGGTATTCGGCGTACTGGGGCAGGGCCGTGTGATAGGTGCCATAAATGGGCAGTTTGAGAATGCGTGCGATGGCCAGCGCCGCCAGCCCCACCGGCCCGGGCGTTGCGGAATGGATGTGGGTGAAGCCGGCATCGTGGCAATAGCGCAGCATCTCCAGAAAGGGCGGGTAGCACAGCTTGATCTCGGGGTATTCGGGCAACTCGCAGATGCCCGCCGGCGCGAAATGGCGCACCCCCTCCCCGCTTTGGCCCACCGGATCACAGGTGATCACCGTCAGCGGCTTGCCGGTTTTAAAGGCCATCCGCGCCTGCTGCTGAAGGGTGCGGGCCACGCCGTTGACATCGTGAAAGGTGTCGGTGAAATGGGCAACCCGGACCTCCTGCCCCCCCCGGCCGGCCGTCTCCCCGTCCTCGGCCCCGGCTTCCCGCGGACCCCAGGCAAAATGACGGCAAACATCCATGTTGAAGACATGATCCTTGTTGAACTGCGAATAGGCCACGAAATAGGGCGCCAGCAGGGTGTAAAGTCCGCCCGCCGATCCGATGGTCTGAAAGATGTCGAAGACATTGGCCCCGGCCAGGTGGCCCAGCAAATGATTGCCGAAACCATGCATGGCCTTGTTGGTGACCTGGTTGACGAAATCGAACCACCGCGCCTCCCGGGCCGCCGGATCGGCCACGTCCCGCGGGCCGTCCGCGGAAAACAGGTCCGGATTGTCCAGCAGCAGCCGACGGCTCTCGTCCCTCAGCAGCGCCAGCAGTCCGCCGGACAGGTCCGTCTCCGGCTTCGGCGTCCGCCGATGATTCAGGAAAAAATAGAGCCGCGACAGCAGCCCCGCCTCCTCCTCGGCCCGCGCCGGGCACAGGGAGCGATCCAGAAACCGCATCATCACATCCCGCTGGGCGCACCGGCCCAGGTTGAACCGGTTCCTATAATATTGGTAGGCGATGCCGTACAGGTTATGGGCCATGGTCAGAGGCGAGGCCTGCTGGGCCATCACTTCCGCCTCTCCCGCGGCAATGCCCGCCAGCAGGCCGTCCACGTCACCGGCGTTCACCAGCCGAACGTGGGTCCGGGCGATGTTCAGCCCGCTGTGGTCGTCCGATCCGCCGATCACATGCTTGCGCCAGGGCGTCTCGTGGCGCGGGGCCAGGTCGTGCCGGTCGGCCAGCTCCATGATCCGCCGGGGGTCGATGCGGGACAGAACTCGGCGCAGCGTCCGGTTGAGTCGTTCGTCCCGTGCGCCGTTGAGTTCGAAATGCCGGAAAAGCAGCAGCATCTTTTCGAAATGGGCCATGGTGAGCCGGTCGTTGACGCCGTATAGCGGGTGGGCGACGGCGTGCAGGATGCCCTCGTTGTTCAGATAATCGACCAGATCATAGATGCTGGACCGAACCTTCTGGATCGCTTTGTGCTGCGCCTCGTCGATTCGGTAGGCCAGCACATGAACCTTGCATCCGTCCTCCGGAAAATATGTGGTGATCTCCTCGCTGACGAAGGTGTCGGGCAGGTGGGCGATCTCCAGGGCGCCGGCGATGCTGTTGTGATCCGTGATGGTCACGAAGGTCATGCCTCGGGCCTTGGCGATGCGATAGACC
>JAABTE010000415.1 GCA_011390035.1 Desulfobacteraceae bacterium
GTTTTTCCCTGAAGATCCCGCATGGTTTTCCTCCTTATATCAGGATTGCCCCTCGATTTCAAAGACGATCTCGTTGTCGGCAAGATCCGCCCGGATCCGGCTTCCCTCCGGGAACCGTCCTTTCAGGATCTCCATTGACAGCGGGTTTTCCAGGTATTTCTGGATGGCCCGCTTCAGGGGCCGGGCGCCGTACACCCGGTCATAGCCCTTTTCCGCCAGAAACCGGCGGGCCGCCTCCGTCATCGTCAGGCTGACGCCCATCTTCTCCAGCCGCCCGCGCAGCCGGGCCATCTGGATCTCCACGATCCGGCCGATCTGGTCCTGGCTCAGGTTGTGAAACAGGATCACCTCGTCGATGCGGTTGAGAAACTCCGGCTTGAAGGTGGCTCGCAGGGCATCCATCACCTGGTCGCGCATCTCTTCCCGGCGCGATGCGTCCATGGCCTGGATGTACTGGCTGCCCACGTTGGAGGTCATGATGATCAGTGTGTTTTTGAAATCCACCGTCCGGCCGTGGCCGTCGGTCATCCGGCCGTCGTCCAGGATCTGGAGCAGCGCGTTGAACACATCCGGATGGGCCTTTTCGATCTCATCGAACAGCACCACGGAATAGGGCCGCCGCCGCACCGCCTCGGTGAGGTAGCCGCCTTCCTCGTAGCCCACATAGCCAGGCGGGGCGCCGATGAGCCGGGCCACGGCGTGTTTTTCCATGTATTCGGACATATCCACCCGGATCATGGCGTTTTCCGTGTCAAAGAGAAACTCGGCCAGGGCCTTTGCCAGCTCCGTTTTTCCCACGCCCGTGGGGCCCATGAAGATGAAAGATCCGATGGGCCGGTTCGGGTCCTGAATGCCGGATCGGGCCCGGCGCACCGCGTTGGCCACCGCCGCGATGGCCTCGTCCTGGCCGATCACCCGCCGTTCCAGGCGGGCTTCGGTTTCCACCAGCTTAACCCGCTCGCCCTCAAGCACCCTGCTCACCGGAATGCCCGTCCACCGGGAGATCACCTCGGCGATGTCGGTTTCGTCCACCTCCTCTTTGAGCATCTTGGATTCCTTCTGCATCTCGGCCAGGCGCTGGTTGGCCTCCTCCAGCTTCCGATTCAGCTCCAGGGCCTTGCCGTAGCGCAGCTCGGCCACCCGGCTCAGGTTGCCCTCGCGCTCGGCCTTCTGCTCCTCCACGCTCAACCGCTCGATCTGCTCCTTCACGCCCCGGATGGCGTCGATCACCTCTTTTTCACCGCGCCACCGGGCCTTCATTGCGTCCAGATCCTCTTTCAGATCGGCCAGCTCCGCCTCGATCCTGCCCAGCCGCTCCCGGCTGGCCTTGTCTGCCTCTTTTTTCAGGGCCTCCCGCTCGATTTCGAGCTGGGTGATCTTGCGCTGTACCTCGTCGATCTCCGCGGGCATGGAGTCGATCTCGATGCGCAGCTTGGAGGCGCACTCGTCGATCAGGTCGATGGCCTTGTCCGGCAAAAACCGATCCGTGATGTACCGGTCCGACAGGGATGCCGCGGCGATGAGCGCCGAATCGGTGATGCGCACGCCGTGATGCACCTCGTATTTTTCCTTCAACCCCCGCAGGATGGAGATGGCGTCCTCCACGTTCGGCTCCCGCACCAGCACCGGCTGGAACCGCCGCTCCAGGGCCGCGTCCTTTTCGATGTGCTTGCGGTATTCCTTCAAGGTGGTGGCGCCCACGCACCGCAGGGTGCCCCGGGCAAGGGCGGGCTTGAGCATGTTGGAGGCGTCCACCGCCCCCTCCGCGGCCCCCGCGCCCACCAGGGTGTGAAGCTCGTCTATAAAAAGGATGACATCGCCCTCGGCCCGCTCGATCTCTTTTAAAACCGCCTTGAGCCGATCCTCGAACTCGCCCCGATACTTGGCGCCGGCCACCAGCGACCCCATGTCAAGAGACATCAGCCGCCGGTTCTTCAGGCTTTCAGACACGTCCCCGGCCACGATCCGCTGGGCCAGGCCCTCCACGATGGCCGTCTTGCCCACGCCCGGCTCGCCGATTAGCACCGGGTTGTTCTTGGTGCGCCGGGATAGCACCTGCACTATCCGCCGGATCTCGTCATCCCGGCCGATCACCGGGTCCAGCTTTCCCAGCCGGGCCAGATGGGTCAGGTCCCGGCTGAACTTTTCCAGGGCCTGATATTTTTCCTCCGGGTTGGCGTCGGTGATCCTGTGCGTGCCGCGAATATCGATGAGCGCCTTGAGCACAGCGTCCCGGCTCACGCCGTTTCGCTTGAGGATCTCGGCCGCCCGCCCGCTTTTTTCTTCGGCGATGGCCAGAAACACATGCTCGATGCTCACATACTCGTCCTTCATGCCGGCGGCCTCGGCGAACGCCTTTTCCAGCGCCGCCCGGCTCCGCTGGGACAGATACACATCCCCCACAGCGCCGCTCACCTGGGGCAGCCGCTCAATGGCCGCGCTCAACTCCTGGG